>NZ_MWIG01000004.1:0-11025 GCF_002156145.1 Streptomyces sp. NRRL B-24572
ACGATTGCCCACACGGCAGCAGGTGCGGGCCCCACACGGCAGCGGGTGCGGGCCCGTACGGGCGCGGGCTTGCTTACGGGGCCGTCACGAAGTCGATCAGTTCCTCCACGCGGCCGAGCAGCTCCGGTTCCAGGTCCTTGTAGGACGTCACGCGCTTGAGGATCGCCTGCCAGACCGCGCCCGTGTTGTCCGAGGGCCAGCCCAGCGCCCGGCAGACGCCCGTTTTCCAGTTCTGGCCCCGGGGGACCGCCGGCCAGGCCGGGATGCCCAGGGCGGACGGCTTCACCGCCTCCCAGACGTCGATGTACGGGTGGCCGACGACCAGGACGTGCGGGGACGTGACCTGGGCGGCGATCCTCGACTCCTTCGAGCCCGGGACCAGGTGGTCCACCAGGACGCCCAGCCGGGCGTCCGGCCCCGGGGCGAACTCCGCGACGATCGACGGCAGGTCGTCGACGCCCTCCAGGTACTCCACGACCACGCCCTCGATCCGCAGGTCGTCGCCCCAGACCCGCTCCACGAGCTCCGCGTCGTGGCGGCCCTCGACGTAGATCCGGCCCGCCCTCGCCACGCGCGCGCGTGCGCCCGGGACCGCGATCGAGCCCGAGGCCGTACGGGTCGGGCGCACCGGACCGCCCGCCACCGGCCGGACCAGGGTCACGACCCTGCCCTCCAGGAGGAAGCCGCGCGGCTCCAGCGGGAAGACCCGGTGCTTGCCGAACCGGTCCTCCAGCGTCACCGTGCCCGCCTCGCAGCGGATCACCGCCCCGCAGAAGCCCGTGGTGACTTCCTCGACGACCAGGTCGGGGTCCGCCGGGACCTCCGGCACGGGCTTCGGCTTCTTCCAAGGCGGCGTCAGATCCGGGTTGTAGCTGCGCATTCGGGTGACGTTAGGGCACGTCGAAGCGCCGTGCCAGTTCATCGCGCTGTGCCCTCACGAACGTGGCGTCCACCACCGCCCCGTGCCCCGGTACGTACGCCGCCTCCTCGCCGCCCAGGGCGAGCAGGCGGTCCAGGGCGTCCGGCCAGCGGGACGGGATCGCGTCCGGGCCCGCCTGCGGTTCGCCCGACTCCTCCACGAGGTCCCCGCAGAAGACGACCTCGCGCCCGCCCGGGACGCAGACCGCCAGGTCGTGGCCCGTGTGGCCGGGGCCCACGTTCGCCAGGAGCACCTGGCGGTCGCCCAGGTCGAGCGTCCACTCGCCCGAGACCACGTGTCGGGGGGCCACCAGGACGTCCACCGCCTCCGCCGCCGTCTGCGGATCGAGCCCCTGCCGTACCCCGTCCTCGCGCAGCGCCTCCCGTTCCCGGGCCAGGGAGAGGAGCTCGTCCGAGCCCACCGCGCCGAAGACCTCCGCGCCCGCGAACACAGCCGTGCCGAAGACGTGGTCGAAGTGGGGGTGGCTCAGTGCGATGTGCGTCACCTTTCGGCCGCCCGTGAGCGCCGTGATCTGTGCCCGCAGCTCCGCGCCCTCCGCGAGCGAGGACCCCGTGTCGTACAGCAACACCGCCCGCGTGCCCACGACCAGGCCCACCGTGGCGTCCCAGCCGGGCAGTCGGCGCCTGCCGACTCCGTCCGCGAGGCGCTCCCATCCGTACGCTTCCCAATCCACGTCCATGGGGCGACGCTAACCGGTGCGGGCGCCGCCTCCTTGCCAGGAGCGATGCCCGCCGCCGTACACTGGCCGGGGGATCGCTGGCACTCGGACAGGGCGAGTGCCAAAAGCGGAGCAACCGGAACGACGACGACAGCTGGAGGTGCGCCACGATGCTCAGCGAACGCAGACTCGAGGTCCTGCGCGCCATCGTCCAGGACTACGTCGGGACGGAGGAGCCCGTCGGCTCCAAGGCGCTCACCGAGCGCCACAAGCTCGGCGTGTCGCCCGCCACCGTGCGCAACGACATGGCCGTGTTGGAGGAGGAGGGGTACATCGCCCAGCCCCACACCAGTGCCGGGCGCATCCCCACCGACAAGGGCTACCGGCTCTTCGTCGACCGGCTCGCCGGCGTCAAGCCGCTGTCGACGCCCGAGCGGCGGGCCATCCACAACTTCCTCGACGGAGCCGTCGACCTCGACGACGTCGTCGGGCGCACGGTACGACTGCTCGCCCAGCTGACCCGCCAGGTCGCCGTCGTCCAGTACCCCTCGCTGACCCGCTCGACCGTCCGGCACGTGGAGCTGCTCTCGCTGGCCCCCGCCCGCCTGATGCTCGTCCTCATCACGGACACCGGCCGGGTCGAGCAGCGCGTCGTCGACTGCCCCGCGCCCTTCGGCGAGACCTCGCTCGCCGACCTGCGGGCCCGGCTCAACAGCCGGGTCGTCGGCCGCCGGTTCGCCGACGTGCCGCAGCTGGTGCAGGACCTCCCCGAGTCCTTCGAGGAGGCCGAGGACCGCGCCACGGTCTCGACCGTGCTCGCGACCCTCCTCGAAACGCTCGTCGAGGAGCACGAGGAGCGGCTGATGATCGGCGGCACCGCCAATCTCGCCCGCTTCGGACACGACTTCCCCCTGATGATCAGGCCCGTCCTGGAGGCTCTGGAGGAGCAGGTCGTGCTCCTCAAGCTGCTCGGCGAGGCCAAGGAATCGGGCATGACCGTACGCATCGGGCACGAGAACGCCCACGAGGGGCTGAGCTCCACGTCCGTCGTCTCGGTCGGCTACGGTTCGGGCGGCGAGGCAGTCGCCAAACTCGGCGTGGTCGGACCGACCCGCATGGACTACCCCGGAACGATGGGAGCGGTACGCGCAGTGGCACGTTACGTCGGACAGATCCTGGCGGAGTCGTAAGTGGCCACGGACTACTACGCCGTACTCGGCGTGCGCCGCGACGCGTCCCAGGACGAGATCAAGAAGGCGTTCCGGAGGCTCGCGCGCGAGCTGCACCCGGACGTCAATCCCGATCCGAAGACGCAGGAACGCTTCAAGGAGATCAACGCCGCCTACGAGGTCCTCTCGGACCCGCAGAAGAAGCAGGTCTACGACCTCGGCGGCGACCCGCTCTCGGCCTCCGGCGGCGGTGGCGCGGGCGGCGGCTTCGGAGCGGGCGGCTTCGGCAACTTCTCCGACATCATGGACGCCTTCTTCGGCACGGCCTCGCAGCGCGGCCCGCGCTCGCGGACCCGCCGCGGCCAGGACGCCATGATCCGCCTGGAGATCGACCTCAACGAGGCGGCCTTCGGTACGACCAAGGACATCCAGGTCGACACGGCGGTCGTCTGCACCACCTGTTCGGGCGAGGGCGCCGCGCCCGGCACCTCCGCGCAGACCTGTGACATGTGCCGCGGCCGCGGCGAGGTCTCCCAGGTCACCCGGTCCTTCCTCGGCCAGGTCATGACCTCCCGGCCCTGCCCGCAGTGCCAGGGCTTCGGCACCGTCGTGCCGACGCCGTGCCCCGAGTGCGCCGGCGACGGCCGCGTGCGGTCCCGCCGTACGCTCACGGTCAAGATCCCGGCCGGCGTCGACAACGGCACCCGCATCCAGCTCGCGGGCGAGGGCGAGGTCGGCCCCGGCGGCGGCCCCGCCGGCGACCTGTACGTCGAGATCCACGAGACCCCGCACGAGGTCTTCCAGCGGCGCGGGGACGACCTGCACTGCACGGTCACCATCCCGATGACGGCGGGCGCGCTCGGCACGAAGGTGCCGCTGCAGACCCTCGACGGCGTCGAGGAGATCGACATCCGCCCGGGCACGCAGTCCGGCCAGTCGGTCCCGCTGCACGGGCGCGGCGTCACGCACCTGCGGGGCAACGGCCGGGGCGACCTGATCGTGCACGTCGAGGTGACGACCCCGAGCAAGCTCGACGCGGAGCAGGAGCGTCTGCTGCGCGAACTGGCCAAGCTGCGGGGAGAGGAACGGCCCACGGGGCAGTTCCAGCCCGGGCAGCAGGGCTTGTTCTCGCGGCTCAAGGACGCGTTCAACGGGCGCTGATCCGTACGCGGCGGAAAGGGGCGGCACTCCGGTGCCGCCCCTTTCCCGTGGCCCGGACCGCGCATGACACGATGCCCATATGTCCACCACCGCACTGAACGATCTCTCTCGGTTCCCGATCGTGCAGGCCCCCATGGCGGGTGGCGCCTCCTGTCCCGAGCTCGTCGGAGCCGTCTGCGAGGCCGGGGCGCTCGGGTTCCTCGCCGGCGGGTACAAGACGGCCGGAGGCCTGTACCAGGAGATCAAGCGGGTACGCGGGCTCACCGGGCGCCCCTTCGGGGTCAACCTCTTCATGCCGCAGGACGGCCGGCCCGCCGACCCCGCCGCCGTCGAGGTCTACCGCCACCAGCTCGCGGGCGAGGCCACCTGGTACGACACCCTGCTCGGCGAGACCGACGAGGGCCGCGACGACGCCTACGACGCCAAGCTGGCCATCCTCCTGGAGGACCCGGTCCCCGTCGTCTCCTTCACCTTCGGCTGCCCCCCGCGCGAGACCTTCCACGCCTTCGACCGCGCCGGTACGTACACGATCGTCACCGTCACCTCCGCCGACGAGGCCCTCGCCGCGCAGCAGGCCGGCGCCGACGCCGTCTGCGTCCAGGGCGTCGAGGCCGGCGGACACCAGGGCACGTACCGCGACGACCCGGCCGACGAGGGCGCCCCCGGCACGGGACTCCTCACCCTCGTCACCCAGGTCCGCGAGGCCGTCGCGCTGCCGATCGTCGCCGCCGGAGGCATCATGCGCGGCGCGCAGATCGCCGCCGTCCTCGCCGCCGGCGCCGACGCCGCCCAGCTCGGCACCGCCTTCCTGCCCTGCCCCGAGTCGGGCGCCCACCCGCTCCACAAGCAGGCCCTGACGGACCCGCTGTTCACCCGGACCGCCCTCACCCGGGCCTTCTCCGGGCGACCGGCCCGCGGCCTCGTCAACCGCTTCATGCGCGAGCACGGGCCGTACGCCCCCGCCGCCTACCCCGAGATCCACCACCTCACCGCCCCGCTCCGCAAGGCCGCCGCCACCGCGGGCGACGCCCAGGGCATGGCCCTGTGGGCCGGCCAGGGCCACCGCCTCGCCCGTGCGCTCCCCGCCGCGCAGCTGGTCGAGGTGCTGGCCGCCGAACTCGACACCGCCCTCTCCGACCTCTCCGGGCTCGCCCACAGGAGCACCTCATGACCGCACCCGTCTTCGTCGTCGACACCGTCCCCGGTGCCGGGAGTTTCCTCCTGGACGGGCCCGAGGGCCGGCACGCCGTCTCCGTGAAGCGGCTGCGGGCCGGGGAGGAACTCGTGCTCGCCGACGGGCGGGGCCGCTGGGCCGCGTGCGTGGTGGTCTCCGCCGAGGGCAGGGACGAGCTCACCGTGCGGGTCGACGAGGTCCACGAGGACCCCGAGGAGGAGCCCCGCATCACGGTCGTCCAGGCCCTGCCCAAGGGCGACCGGGGCGAACTCGCCGTCGAGACCATGACGGAGACCGGCGTGGACGCGATCGTGCCCTGGGCCGCCTCCCGCTGCATCACCCAGTGGAAGGGCGACCGGGGCCTCAAGGCCCTCGCCAAGTGGCGGTCCACCGCGCGCGAGGCCGGCAAGCAGTCGCGCCGCACCCGCTTCCCCGAGGTCGCCGACCTCATGACGACCAAGCAGGTCGCCGCCCTCCTCGCGGGCGCCGACTTCGCGGCCGTCCTGCACGAGGACCGCGACCACCCCAGCGGCGCGCTCGCCACCGCCGAACTCCCCGAGAAGGGGTCGGTCGTGCTCGTCGTCGGCCCCGAGGGCGGGGTCTCCCCGGAGGAACTCGCCGCGTTCGAGGCCGCGGGCGCGAAGCCGTACCGCCTCGGCCGCAGCGTCCTGCGCACCTCCACGGCCGGTACGGCGGCGACCGCCCTGGTCCTGGGGCGCACGGGCCGCTGGAGCTAGACCGTCCCCGCCAAGGTGTCGTAGAGCGGCCAGGCGTCCTCCTCGCGGACGCCGGGGGCGGTGGGCAGGAGGCCGCGGACCGCGGCCTCCTCCAGGAACCGGCGTACGACCCCGGGCATGTTCAGGTTCAGGATGTCGCCGTCGGCGGAGGCCACGTCGCCCGAACCGAAGGGGTACCCGGCCACGATGCGGCCCGGGCCCTCCCGGAAGACGAGACGGAGCTGCGCGTGGCGGTGCTCCGCGCGGCGCAGGGAGAGCACCGTCCGGCAGTCGGGGTGCCGGTGCCGGACGTTCCACAGCCACACGGTGCCGTCCACGGTCAGCCTGCGCGGTGCGCCTTCCCGTCTCATGCCGCGCACCCTACGCCCCGCGCCCTGCCGCACCCGGTGGACAGGGACCCCCGGACGCTCCTTAGGCTGACCCGCATGGCCGACGAGTCCCCCCTCATCCGCAGTCTGCGCGCCGCCGTGGCCGCCGCCCCCGGCGACGTACCCCTGCGCCTCCACTTCGCCGAGCTGCTCCTCTCCGAGGGGCGGAACGACGAGGCCGTCGCGGAGGCGGCCGTCGCGCTCCAGCACGCTCCCGGTGACGCGGACGCGCGGGCGCTGATGGTGCGGGCGATGGGGATGCCCCCGGCGGCACCGGTCGCCGAGGAACCCGTGGAGCCCGAGCCCGTCTCCGGGGAGCCCTCCTTCGACTGGGACGCCGCCGAGCAGCAGGTGCGGGACCTCGTCGGGCCCCGGTTCCTCGACGACCCGCAGGCCGACGGCGGCGAGGGGACCGCCGGGGACGCCGCCGCCTGGGACGTCGACGCCCCCGGTGCCGTACGCCTCGCCGACGTCGGCGGCATGGAGGAGGTCAAGGAGCGCCTGGAGGCCGCCTTCCTCGCGCCCATGCGCAACCCCGAACTGCGCAGGCTGTACGGCAAGTCGCTCCGCGGCGGCCTGCTCCTCTACGGTCCGCCCGGCTGCGGCAAGACCTTCATCGCGCGGGCCGTCGCCGGCGAACTCGGCGCCAACTTCCTCACCGTGTCGCTCTCCGACGTCCTCGACATGTGGATCGGGGCCTCCGAGAAGAACGTCCACGACATCTTCGAGACCGCCCGCCGCCAGGCCCCCTGCGTCGTCTTCCTCGACGAGCTGGACGCCCTCGGCGCCAAGCGTTCGCGCACCCACCACAGCGGCCTGCGCAACGTCGTCAACCAGCTCCTCACCGAGCTCGACGGCATCGCGAGCGGCACCGGCAACGAGGGCGTCTTCGTCCTCGCCGCCACCAACGTGCCCTGGGACGTGGACATCGCGCTGCGCCGCCCCGGCCGCCTCGACCGCACCCTGCTCGTGCTGCCGCCGGACGCCGCCGCCCGCGAGGCGATCCTCCGCTACCACCTGCGGGAACGGCCCATCGAGGCCGTCGACCTCGGCAAGCTCGTCAAGGCCACCGAGGACTTCTCCGGCGCGGACCTCGCCCACGTCTGCGAGACGGCCGCCGAGGCCGCGCTCCTCGACTCCGCCCGCAGCGGCGCCGTACGCCTCATCACCACCAAGGACCTCCTCGGCGCGGCCCGGCAGATCAAGCCGTCCACCGAGCCGTGGTTCGCCGCCGCCCGGAACGTCGCCATGTTCGCCAACGAGGGCGGTCTGTACGACGACCTCCTCGCCCACCTCAAGCGGAAGCGCAAGCTGTGACCGCCTCCAGCCCGTCCACCGCGCTCGCCCGCGCCGAGGCGCTCTACGAGACCGGGCGGTACGCACAGGCCGGTGAGCTCGTCGCCCGGCACCTGGCGGGCGAACCGGAGGACGCCGAGGCGCTCGTCCTGCTCGCCCGCTGCCACCACCGGGCCGGCGACAGGGTCGCCGCCCTGGCCGCCGTCGACCAGGCGCTCGGGGCCCATCCCGATCTGCTCGGGGCCTGGCTGATGCGGGTCCACATCCTCCTCGCCGACCGGCGGTTCCAGGAGGCCGAGGCCGCCGCGCGGCACTCCGTGGAACTCGCCCCGAACTTCTGGGGCGCCCACTACGCGCTCGGCACCACCCTCGCCGAGCACGCCGAGTACGCGCGCACGCCCGCGCGCAACGTCGAGGCGTACGAGATCGCGCGGACCGCCGTCGGCCTCGCCCCCGAGGAGGACGCCGCCCACTTCCTCGTCGGCCTCACCGCCCAGCGGCGCGGCGACCACGCCACCGCACAGCGCGCGTACGAGACGACCCTGCGCCTCAACCCGCAGAGCAGCGAGGCCCACAACAACCTCTCGCTGCTGCGGCTGCGCCGGCGCTGGTTCCGGCGCGGGGCCTGGACCCAGGCCGCCGAGGGCTTCGTCGCCTCCGCCGCGCTCGACCTCCAGGACCGCAAGGCCCGCTACAACCTGGAGGCCATGGCGTGGAACACCGCCGCCGGGGCCCGATGGGTCGCCCTCGTCGGCTTCCTGACCTCCGCCGTCGCCGACGCCGCGATCCCCGACGGCGCGACCTGGGTCGTCGCGGCCGTGCCGCTCCTGGTCGGCGCGGCCGTGATCCTCGGCGCCTGGACGGGGTGGGGGGTGTGGATGGCCCGCCGGGTGCCGCCCCGGCTGCGCCGGCCGATGCTCCTCGTGGCGCGCAACTGCCGGCCCGTGCTGTTCATGGCCGGGGCCGTCGGGCTCCTCGGGCTCTACTCGCTCGTCTCCCTCGCCCTGTGGTCCTTCGACTCGGGCGTGATGGGCGGGGCCGGGACGCTCCTGTTCTGGGGCGTGATCATCACGTACTGGGTGAGCCGCTCGGCGCTCAACCGCCGCACACCGAAGGACTGAGGGTTTTCCACAGGCTTCCGTCGGCTTCCCCCGGCTGTCGGGGGCGGCGGATAGCATGACCGGGTAGTGATCGTCATCCGACCTAGGAGGTCCGGGACATGGCCGGAGAGCCGCAGAGCGACTGCCTGTTCTGCAAGATCGCGGAAGGGGAGGTGCCGGCGACGATCGTCCGCGAGACGGAGACCACCGTCGCGTTCCGCGACATCAACCCGCAGGCGCCCACGCACGTCCTCGTGATCCCGCGCGTCCACTACCCCGACGCCGCCTCCCTGGCCGCCGCCGCGCCGACCGTCGCCGCCGACATACTGCGCGAGGCGGGCGAGGTCGCCGAGCAGGAGAAGATCGAGGGCAGCGGCTTCCGGATCGTGTTCAACACCGGCGCCGGAGCCGGCCAGACCGTCTTCCACGCCCACGCGCACGTGCTGGGCGGCCGCGGTCTCAACTGGCCCCCCGGATAGCCCGTGTCCGTACGCGAACTGGTCGTCCTCGGGACCGCGAGCCAGGTCCCGACCCGGCACCGCAACCACAACGGCTATGTGCTCCGCTGGGACGGAAAGGGCATCCTCTTCGACCCCGGCGAGGGCACCCAGCGGCAGATGCTGCGGGCCGGGGTCGCCGCGCACGACCTCGACCGGATCTGCGTCACGCACTTCCACGGCGACCACTCGCTGGGCCTGGCCGGGGTGATCCAGCGGATCAACCTCGACCAGGTCCCGCACCCGGTCACCGCCCACTACCCGGCGAGCGGGCAGCGCTTCTTCGAGCGGCTGCGGTACGCCACGGCCTACCGCGAGACCGTGCGGCTGACCGAGGCCCCGGTGGCCGCCGACGGGCCGCTCGCCGTCACCGAGGACTTCACCCTCGACGCCCGCCGGCTCTCCCACCCCGTCGAGTCCTACGGCTACCGGATCACCGAGCCCGACGGGCGCCGCATCCTGCCCGAGAAGCTCGCCGCGCACGGCATCAAGGGCCCCGACGTCGGCCGCATCCAGCGCGAGGGCGCCCTCGGCGGCGTCTCGCTCGACGACGTCAGCGAGGTCCGGCGCGGGCAGCGCTTCGCCTTCGTCATGGACACCCGGCTCTGCGACGGGGTGCACGCCCTCGCCGAAGGCGCCGACATGCTCGTCATCGAGTCCACCTTCCTCGACGAGGACGCCCGGCTCGCCACCGACCACGGCCATCTGACGGCGGGACAGGCCGCCGCCGTCGCACGGGACGCGGGCGTACGGCACCTCGTCCTGACCCACTTCTCGCAGCGCTACTCCGACCCCGCCGCCTTCGAACGGCAGGCGCGGGCGGCCGGGTTCGACGGCGAGCTGAGCATTGCCCAGGACCTCATGAGGGTCCCCGTACCGAAACGAACGTGAACATGCCCCTCCCCTCCGGCCTCCCCAAGGCCGAACTGCACCTCCACATCGAAGGCACCCTCGAACCCGAGCTCGCCTTCGCGCTCGCCGCCCGCAACGGCGTCACCCTGCCGTACGCCGACACCGACGCCCTCCGCGAGGCGTACCGCTTCAGCGACCTCCAGAGCTTCCTGGACCTCTACTACAACCTGATGGCGGTCCTGCGCACCGCCGAGGACTTCACCGAACTCGCCGACGCCTACCTGGAGCGGGCCGCCGCCCAGGGCGTCCGGCACGCCGAGATCTTCTTCGACCCGCAGGCGCACATCGCGCGCGGCATCCCGATCGGGGTGGTGATCGAGGGACTCGGCGCGTCCCTCGACCGTGCCGAGGAGCGGTACGGGATCTCCACCCGGCTCATCCTGTGCTTCCTGCGCGACGAGTCGGCCGAATCCGCGCTCGCGACCCTGGAGGCCGCGAAGCCGTACCTCCACCGGATCACCGGCGTCGGCCTCGACTCGGCGGAGGTCGGCCACCCGCCGGCCAAGTTCCGCGAGGTGTACGAGGAGGCCGCCCGGCTCGGCCTCCGCCGCGTCGCCCACGCGGGCGAGGAGGGCCCCGCCGCCTATGTGCGCGAAGCCCTGGACGTCCTCGGCGTGGAGCGCATCGACCACGGCCTGCGCTGCATGGAGGACCCGTCGCTGGTCGACCGGCTCGCCCGCGAGCGGATCCCGCTGACGGTGTGCCCCTTCTCGAACGTCCGGCTCCGCGTCATCGACACCCTCGCCGAGCATCCGCTCCCCGCGATGATGTCGGCGGGGCTGCTCGTGACGGTGAACTCCGACGATCCGGCGTACTTCGGGGGGTACGTGGGGGACAACTTCGACGGGATCCGGGACGCGCTGGGCCTCACGGAGGACCAGCTCCGGGAGCTGGCCCGCAACTCGTTCGAGGCGTCGTTCCTGGAGGACGACGAGGCTCGTCGGGCGCGGTACCTCGCGGAGGTGGAGGCGTACCGCTTCGACGCGGAGTAGTCGGGAAGGGGCGGGGTGGGG
>NZ_MWIG01000040.1:0-30575 GCF_002156145.1 Streptomyces sp. NRRL B-24572
CGATGGTCTCCCGGCCCGCGGGCTCGGCCCACCGGCCGCCGATGAAGAGGGTGCGGCGTTCCAGGATGTCGGTCATGTGCGGGGTCCTCGCTGTCATTGCGCAGGCAGGGTGATGTCGGAGGGCGGTCGGTCACACGATCGGCAGGATCCGCCGAAGTGAACGGTAACTACTCGCCCAAGAGGTATGACACCTTTGAAATCCGGCTCCATCGCGAGATAAGTTAATTCACACTAACGCGACTGTCCAGAGACATCAGTCCGTGTAGACATAGAAGCCGCACCCAGCCTTCCGACCGACGGCGCCGGCCGCCACCATGCGCCGCAGCAGCGGCGGCGGGGCGTACAGCGGCTCCTTGAACTCCTCGTACATCGATTCGGCGATCGACAGCGCCGTGTCGAGGCCGATGAGGTCGAGAAGCCGGAGCGGCCCCATGGGGTGGGCACAGCCGAGCACCATGCCGGCATCGATGTCCTCGGCCGAGGCCACCCCGGACTCGAGCATCCGCACGGCGGAGACGAGGTACGGGACGAGCAGGGCGTTGACCACGAAGCCCGCCCTGTCGCGGGCCAGGACGACGGTCTTGCCGAGCGTGCGCTCGATGAAGGCCGTCACGTCCGCGGTGACCTCCGGGGCGGTGAGCTGGGTGGGGATGACCTCGACCAGCCGCTGCACCGGTACGGGGTTGAAGAAGTGAACGCCGACGACACGCCGCGGCTGTCCGGTGACCGCGGCCAGGTCGATGATCGGGATCGACGAGGTGTTGGAGGCGATGACCGCCTCGCGACCGGCCAGGACGCGGTCGAGCCGCTCGAAGACGGACGCCTTGACGTCGCGCCGTTCGGCAACCGCCTCGACGACCAGATCGCGGTCGGCGAAGCCGTCGAGGTCGGAGGTGAACGAAAGCCGGCGAAGCGTCGCCTCGCGTTCCTCCTCGGTCAGCTTGCCGCCCCGGAGCCCCCGGTCGAGCGAGGCGGTCAGCCGGGACCGCCCGGCCGCGAGGGCTTCGGCGCCGCGTTCGGCGACCATGACGTCGAGGCCGGCGCGCGCGCAGACCTCGGCTATCCCGGAGCCCATGAGGCCGCAGCCCACGACCCCGACTCGACTGAATTCACGCATCCGACGGATGTCCTCTCTCACTGTTGGCGGCGCCACCGTTCACGGTCGTCGGTGTCGCACACCCCGAACACCTCGAAGACGAGCTCGCCGGCGGCGGGGTCCGTCCCGGTCACCGGACGCACCCGGGTCCCCTCGCGCACGAGATGCGGCGGGGCACCGACGACCCGGCAGCGGAGCGTGAAGCCCTCCGGGAACCGCACGACCGACTCGCTGCGCATCGCCCTTCGGTAGCGGCTCACCACCGTCGACCGGACCACGACGCCCCGGCCGTCACTCCGGTGGGAGTCGAGGTCGCTCGACGCGCACGCCGGGCACAGCAGCCTCCGGAAGGAGGCCGTTCCGCACCACCGGCAGCGCTGATAGACGAGTTCCCCCGCCACGAGATCCACGCTCACCCCTCGCTCTCCACTGCTGTAGCCACCGCACTCCAGGGAACCGGGTCACCTCTCGTCGAGGGGCTCACTGCCGCCTCCCGGATCCGGCTCCGGATCCCGGAGGGTACCGGGATCCGATGAAAGGAAGCGGCAAGCGCTGCATCACCCATGTGGCCACCGAGTGCGGTAAATCAAGGCATCATGGCGCGCCAGATCTAGACTCCAAGGTTAATGCAGATTAACTTATGGGCGTCCGGTGAGTCTGCCGGACGTGCCAGGAAGGATGGGCGGACCGTGCGCCGTACCGTGTTCACCAAAGACCACGAGGCTTTCCGGGCGACCCTCCGGGCGTTCATCGCCGAGGAGGTCGTCCCCCACTACGCGGACTGGGAGCGGCAGGGCCACGTACCCCGCGAGCTCTACCGCAGGCTCGGCGCCCTGGGCGTCCTCGGCATCAACGTGCCGGAGGAGTACGGCGGGGCGGGCATCACCGACTTCACCTACCAGGCCGTGCTCCGGGAGGAGTGCGGGCGCGCCGGCGTCGGGCTCGGCGCCGAATCGGTGCACACCTGCCTCGTCCTGCCGTACCTGCTGGAGTTCGGGAACGAGGAGCAGAAGCGACGCTGGCTGCCCGGCTTCCTCTCCGGCGAGGTCATGACCGCCATCGCCATGACCGAGCCCGGGACCGGCTCCGACCTCGCGGGCATCGCCACCCGCGCCCGGATCTCCGAGGACGGCACCCACTACGTCCTCGACGGCGCCAAGACGTTCATCACCGGCGGCGCCCAGGCGGATCTCGTCCTGGTGGTCTGCCGGACCGCCGCTTACGACCCCGCCGACCGTCGGGGCGGCCTCTCGATCCTGTGCGTGGACACGAGCTCCGAGGGTTTCGCCGTGGGGCGCAGACTCGACAAGATCGGCCTGCGCGCGCAGGACACCGCCGAGCTCTCCTTCGCGGGCGTCCGCGTCCCCGTCGAGAACCTGCTCGGCGAGGAGGGCGCGGCCTTCACGTACCTCACCCACAACCTCGCGGTGGAGCGACTCGGGGCGGCGATCAACGCCTACGCCAACGCGGCCGGGGCGATCGGCTTCGCGACCGCGTACGTGCGCGAGCGCCAGGTCTTCGGCAAGCCGGTCGCCGCGTTCCAGAACGCCAAGTTCGTCCTCGCCGAGTGCGCGACGGAGGTCGCCGCCGCCCAGGCGCTCGTCGACCGCGCCCTCACGGAACATGCGGCAGGCGTACTGACAGCTGCGGACGCCGCCCGGGCCAAGCTCTTCTGCACCGAGGTCGCGGGGCGCGTCATCGACAAGTGCCTGCAGATGCACGGCGGTTACGGCTACATGCTGGAGTACCCCATCGCCCGCCTGTACGCGGACACCCGGGTGAACCGGATCTACGCCGGGACCAGCGAGGTCATGAAGACGATCATCGCCAAGGACCTCGGGCTCTGAGCCCGCCCCTTCCCCTCACCCCACTTCCCTCCAGGAGGACCCCATGCGTGACGCAGTGATCGTCGATGCCGTCCGTACCGCCGTGGGCAAGCGCGGCGGCTCGCTCTCGCGGCTCCATTCCGCCTCGCTCTCCGCGCACGTGCTCAAGGCGCTGGCCGAGCGCAACAGCCTCGACCCGGCACTCGTCGACGACGTGGTCTGGGGCTGTGCCTCCGCGGTCGGCATGCAGGCCGGCTGCATCGCCCGCGCCGCCGTGCTGGCGGCCGGCTGGCCCGAGTCCGTACCCGGCGTCACCGTCGACCGGCAGTGCGGCTCGTCGCAGCAGGCCGTGCACCAGGCCGCGGCCGGGGTGATCTCCGGCCAGTACGACGTCGCCGTCGCCGGCGGTGTGGAGATCATGAGCCGGCTACCGCTGGGCACCACCCGGGGCGACGGCAGCTTCGGCGAGCCCTTCGGCCCCGACGTCTTCGCCCGCTACGACGGCATCCGCTTCAACCAGGGCACGGGCGCCCAGCTGATCGCCGACGAATACGGCCTCACGCGGACCGAGATGGACCAGCACGGACTGGACTCCCACGCGCGGGCCGCGCGGGCCGTCGACGAGGGACGGTTCAAGGGCCAGATCACCCCGATCACGGTCACCGACGAGGACGGCACCGCCCGCGTCTTCGACACCGACGAGGGCGTACGCCGCGGCTCCACCATCGAGACGCTCGCCGGCCTCAGGCCGGCCTTCACGGCGGACGGGACGATCACCGCGGGCAACGCCTCGCAGGTCTCCGACGGCACCGCCGCCCTGCTCGTCACCACCAGCGAGTTCGCCGCGTCCCAGGGGTGGACGCCGATGGCCCGGATCCACACGGCCGTGGTCACCGGCACGGATCCCGTCACCATGCTCAAGGGCCCCATCCCGGCCACCGCCAAGGCGCTCAGGAAGGCCGGACTGTCGATCGAGGACATCGGCGCCTTCGAGATCAACGAGGCGTTCGCTTCCGTCACTCTCGCCTGGCTCCGCGAGACCGGCGCGGACTACACGCGGATGAACCCGCTCGGCGGCGCGATGGCACTCGGCCACCCCATCGGCGGATCCGGCGCCCGCCTCATGACCACCCTCGTCCACCACATGCGCGACAACGGCATCCGCTACGGCCTGCAGTCCATGTGCGAGGGCGGCGGCATGGCCAACGCCACCATCCTCGAACTCCTGTGAGGACGCACCCCGATGCCCGTACGGCCCGAGACCGCGACCGCGACCGAACAGGGCCTGGGCGGGGCCCAGGCGCACAGCGGGGACTTCGTCGCCCTCCTGGACGTGGAACGGCTGGAGCGCGACCTGTTCCGCGGCCGGTGTCACGACGGCATGCCCTCGCGCGCCTTCGGCGGCCAGGTGGCGGCCCAGGCGCTCGCGGCCGCCGGGCAGACCGTCCCCGAGGACCGGACCGCGCACTCGCTGCACGGCCACTTCCTGCGCCCGGGCGACACCGCACGCCCGCTCGTCTACACCGTGGAGCGGGTCCGGGACGGCTCCTCCTACCTGTCCCGCCGCGTCACAGCCGTCCAGGGCGGTGAGCTGGTCTTCACCCTCACGGCGTCGTTCAAGCGGCCGGAGACCGCGGACGACCGACAACCCGCGATGCCCCGGACCCCCGCGCCCCCCGACCTACCCGACATGTACGAGACCTGGGCGAGGAACAACCCGGCGGACTTCGCGCGTGCGGAGTTCTGCCGTGTCCTGGACATGCGGTACGTCCCCGGGCCTCCCGAGCCGACCACGCCCGGCCTGACGGAGCAGAAGCTCTGGATACGCGCGAGCGAGCGGCTGCCCGACGACCCCAGGCTGCAGGCCCGTGCCCTGGCGTACGCCTCCGATCTCTTCCTCGCGCCGGCCGCGGCGCTGTCCCACCAACTGCCCCGGATGCTGCGCGACGAGCCGTCGTCGGTCTTCCTCACCTCCCTCGACCACTCCGTCTGGTTCCACCGGCCCTTCCGGGCCGACGAGTGGATGCTGTTCGCCCAGCGCAGCCCCACCTCGGTGGACGGCCGCGGCCTCGCCTTCGCCGACGTCTGGAGCATCGACGGCAGCCTGATCGCCCATGTGGTGCAGGAGACCGTGGTGCGGCCGTCGCGGGCGGCGCGCCGCCGCTGACCCCCCTCTCCCTTTCTACGCCCATCGGAGGAACACCTCATGTCCGACCTGGTCCTCACCTCGTTCGAGGACGGCGTCGCCGTCGTGACGATCAACCGTCCCGAGGCCCGCAACGCCGTCAACCGGGCGGTGGCGGACGCCGTCGCCGAGGCCGTCGACGAGCTCGACGCCCGCGACGACCTCGTCGTCGGGGTCATCACCGGTGCCGGCGGCACCTTCTGTGCCGGCGCCGACCTGAAGGCCCTGGCCGCCGGCGAGCGCTCCGGCGTTCCCGGCCGGGGCTTCTGCGGAATCACGGAGACGCCGCCCGCCAAGCCGCTGATCGCCGCGGTCGAGGGGTACGCCCTCGGCGGCGGCACCGAGCTCGCCCTCGCCTGCGACCTGATCGTCGCCGCCAGGACGGCGAAGTTCGGCCTCCCGGAGACCCGGCGGGGCCTCATCGCGGCGGGCGGCGGCCTGGTACGCCTGCCGCGGAAGATCCCGTACAACATCGCCATGCAGTACGCGCTGACGGGCGCGTTCCTCGGGGCGGAGCGCGGCCACGAGCTCGGCCTGGTCAACGAGCTGACCGGGCAGGGCGAGGCGCTCGCCGGTGCCCTGGCCCTCGCGAAGGAGATCGCCGGCAACGGCCCGCTGGCCGTGCGCGCCAGCAAGGGGATCGTCGTGGACTCGGCCGACTGGCCGGCCGACGAGGTCTGGGTGCGCAACCGGGCCGCCTGCGACCCGGTGTTCGCGTCGGACGACGCCAAGGAGGGCGCGCGGGCGTTCGCCGAGAAGCGCACCCCCGTCTGGGGCGGCCGCTGACGGCTTCTCCGCCGTTCCCTCCCGCCTCCGGTGCGCCGCGTCGTCGAGCGCCACGGCACCGGGGTGAACCACAGCTACCATCCCGAGGCAACGCTCGGGCATGACCGGACAAAGGAGTTCCGCCATGACCACCCTCTGGCCGCAGGGGCTGCCCCGCACCCTCGACTACCCCGACGGCACGGTCGCCGACCTGCTCGCCGGGGCCGCCCACGCCTATCCCGGCCGTGCGGCGCTGATCGACGGCGACGAGCGGCTCACCTTCGCCGAACTGCACGAGCGGGCCCTGCGCGTGGCCCAGGGGCTGCGCGAGCAGGGCATCGTCCCGGGTGAGGCCGTCGCCGTGCACATGCCCAACTCGATCTGGTTCACGGTCGCGTACTACGGCATCCTGCTCGCCGGCGCCGCCGTGGTTCCGGTCAACCCGACGCAGCCGCCCCTCGCGCTGCGCCGCCAACTCGACGACTCGGGCACGGTCGCGGTCTTCACCCACCCCTCCGTCGCCGGCCTGATGTCCGAGGCCCTGGAGAACTCCGAGACCGTACGGCTCGTCTGTCTCGCACCGGCCACGGCGGCGGCCCCGGCCGGTGACCGGGCGCCGGCCGCGTTCCCCGTCGCCGCCGTCGCGTTCGACGACCTCATGAAGGCGGAGGCGGCGCCGGCGACGGTGGTGGACGGGGACGCCGTCGCGCACCTCGCCTTCACCGGTGGCACGACGGGAGTGCCCAAGGCCGTGCGGGTCCTGCACCGCAACCTCTTCAAGAACGTGCTCCAGGTGGCGTGCTGGCGCAGCGCCGCCCTCCCGCACGCGGACGCGGAGGGCCGCGTCACACTGCGCCACGTGACCGAGGCGCAGACCCCACACCACATCCCGGTCGGTGCCGCGACCGGCATCTCCGTCGCCCCGCTCTTCCACGGCATGGGCATGGTCAGCCAGAGCGTCTTCGTGGCCTCCGGACTCACCGTCGTCGTGTTCGGCCGCTTCGACGCGGTGCGGTACCTGGACACCATCGAGCGACTGGGCGTCCACGCCGTCACCGGCTCCCCCGCCCTGTGCCACGCGATCCTCGCCGTACCCGACCTGCGGGAGCGCGACCTCTCGTGCGTACGGCTGGTCAGCAGCGGCTCCGCGCCGATCAACCCGGCCGCGGCCGCCGAACTCGCCGAGGTCTTCCCGAACGCCGTGGTCAGCGACGGCTACGGCCTGACGGAGGCGACGATGGGCGTCGCGATCAGCCCGCTGGACCGCTCGATGCCGCGCCCGGCGGGCAGCACGGGCCTGGTGCTCTTCGACACCGAGGTCGAGATCCGGGAGCCGGACGGGGTCACCCCCGTGCCGGCCGGCGGGCGGGGCGAGCTGTGGGTCAGGGGCCCCCAGGTCACCGACGGCTACCTCGGCCACCCCGAACTCACCGCGGAGCAGTACGTGGACGGCTGGCTGCGCACCGGCGACCTGGGCACCCTCGACCCGGACGGATGGCTGTCGCTCGTGGGCCGTGCCAAGGACATGCTCATCTACAAGGGGTACAACGTGTACCCCGGCCCGTTGGAGAACCTCCTGCGCGAGCACCCGGCGGTCGCCCAGGCGTCGGTCGTGGGCCGGCCCCACCCGGAACACGGGGAGATCCCGGTGGCCTTCGTCTCGCTGAAGGCCGAGGCCGGCGCGTCGGCCACGGCCGACGACCTGATCGCTTACGTCGCCGAGCGGGTCGCCCCGTACCAACGGATCCGGAACGTGGTGATCGTGGAAGAGCTGCCGCTCTCGGCGACGGGGAAGATCCTCAAGACGGAGCTGCGCAAGCGGGCGGCCGACTCCTGAGGCAGGGCGGACCGGCTGCGAAACGGGAATTCCGGCGGGGTCGGGCAGAGGGTTCCTCTGCCCGGCCCCGCCTTTCTGTGTCCCGGCGCTACTGGGCGTAGGGCCGCAGCGGGGGCTCCGCCGGGACCTTCGTCGCGTTGAGGATCTCCGCGGTGAAGTTCGCGGCGGTGACCGCCGTGCCCTCCACGGCCTCGTGCGGCCAGACCCCGGGAAGGTTCACGTCCAGGCACTTGCCGAACGGCAGCCGGCCGGGGACGGCCGACCCGGCGTGCGACAGCGCGTCCACGACCAGCTTGTAGGTGACTGCGTCGTACAGCATGCTGAAGTGGGCGACGACCCGGCCGGGGCAGACGTCTTGGATCAGGACGTTCTTGGCACCGTCCAACGGGGCGGTCGTGAAGGGCGTGATCGCCTCGTCGGTGAGGCTGTAGATGTTGGTGTACGAGATGTCGCCGGGGGTCTCGTCGTCCCGGTTGAGGGCGGCGACGAAGTCGGACCCGACGTTGAACGGGTGCAGCGCCGGTGCGCACCAGCCGATGCAGAAGAGGTTGCCGCCGGTGACCCCGTGGCCGGGATTGGCCAGGAGGACCAGGTCGTCGACGCGGCTCTGCAGGTGCGGCCACCACTTCACGGCCCAGCGCATCTCCATGTTGCCCTGGCTGTGGCCGATGACGTCCGCCTTGCGGCCGGTGGCGGCGTAGATCCTGTCGACGGCGTGGACGATGTACTCGGCCGCGTCCTGGATGTCGCTCATGGACCTGTTGGGCAGCTCGACGCCGCAGACGTCATAGCCCGCGTCGCGCAGGGCCGGGGCGTAGTTCCAGCCCCAGCTCTCCTCGTAGGTGGACGTGGTGCCGTGGACCAGCAGCACCGGCTCGTGCTCGGGGTGGGTGAAGGTGCCGGGGCAGCGCAAGGCGGCGTCCAGCGTGGCGACGGGGGTGTTCAGGGGCGGCTCGGCGGCGGCCGAGGCGGCCGGGGCCGGGCCGGCCAGTGCGGCGACGAACGCGACCACGAGCGCGGCGACGGCCGTACGGGCCCTCCCGCGCCGGCCGGGGGTGCTCCACCATCTGTTCAAGGACGACTCCTTAACCGGAACGACTTCCGCGCACACGGATGCCCCCTCGATGACACGGGTCGGGGAGGCACAACCCACCGCGCGGGCGATGAAAGGGGGGTTGGTGGTTCACCTTGGCCGGGCCGGGGACGCCGGACAAGGCTTCGCGGCGGCCGCCGGCGCCCCCGGCCGCATTCCTGTGAAGCGTCACATCGGTGCCTTTCCGAAGGCGCCGGGCGGCACAGCCCGGACGATCTCGCTTTCCCCTTGCCGCACCCGCCGGTTGCGGCCACACGCTTCTCCCACGGATCCGCGCACGCGGACCGCGAGAGAAGGAGCTCCGTTCCCATGACTGTTGGCATACGCATCGAGGCCCGTGGCGGACGCCGCATCGGGCTGGCCGTCGCCACCGCCATGACGGCCGTACTCGGTTCCGTGGCCGGCACCGCCCCGGCCTCCGCCGCCGCCCCGCTTCCCGGGCCGATCCTCGATGTGACGGAGACGGCCCACGCCCAGGTCAACGAGTGCTACGCCGGCATCGGGCTGCACACCGCGCCGAACCCGGACGGCACCTGCCCGACCGGCTACCAGCAGAAGATCGACGGCGGCTACGTCTGGGCCGCCGCCCGCTCCGGCGACTACGGATACTTCGGCACGCTGGCCAACGTGCTCTGCGGTGGCATCTCCACCTTCACCACCGATGTGCCCGCCGCGCACGAGGTCCCGGGCGTCAACTCCTGCGAATACAGCCAGAGCTCGGGCGCCGCGACGTTCGGCCCGCGCATCGGCGACTCGCGCACGCCGCAGGTGCTGCGCGTGAACGCGGACAGCCAGAAGGTCGAGGACATCTCGCCGAAGGACGACCCGCTGTTCCAGAACACCACGGGCCTGCGTGGCGCCGCCGCCAACGGCGACATCGTCTTCATGATGGGCCTCAAGCAGCCCACCGCCCTCGACACTCGCCAGGGCGTGTCCCTCTTCGCCTTCGAGGGCAGGACCGGCCGCTACCTGGGCTCGCAGCTGCGCACCGACCTGGTCACGGGCCGCGGCGGTGTCCAGGGCCCCGACGGCCACCTCTACCTGGCGGGCCGCACGGCCAACTCCACCGGTGGCGCCTCGGGTCTCGGCGGCTCGATCCTGAAGTGGACCGGCAGCCTGGAGGACCCGTTCCAGTTCGAGAAGGTCGGCGACCTGCCGAACGACGCCGGATACATCACGGTCGTCGGCAACCACCTTGCCGTCTCCGGCTGGATGGGCGTCCTGCCGTCCAAGAAGTCCGCATCGTACGGCGGCCCGTCCAAGATCTGGATGAGCCCGGAGATCGGCGAGGGCGGTCTCACCACCGCCGACGCCGCCAACTGGAAGTCGCTCTTCTCGTGGGACGACTACGACCCGGACCCGGTCGTCGGCAAGTCCATCGTGTGGGGCGGCATCAAGGAGTGGCGCGGCGACCTGTACGTCGGCAGCTACAACTACGCCGGCATGACCTCGGTCACCTCGCTGTGGAACGAGTACGGCGAGCCCACCGACGAAGCCACCCGCCTGCGTGACGTCGCCAAGGCCAACCGCGCCGCGACGATCTTCAAGATCTCCGACCCGGGCACCTCGAAGCAGAAGGTCACGCTGCTCTACGGAGAGTCGACCCTGCCGGTCTACGACCCCGCGTCGAAGACCTGGTCCAACAAGCCCAACAAGCTCGGCCAGACTCCGAAGTTCGGCCCGTCCGGCTTCGGCAACCCGGCCAACATGTACTCCTGGACCTTCACCACCTTCCAGGACAAGCTGTACATGTCGACCGCCGACGCCACGGGTCTGATGACCCCGGCCGCGTTCACCACCCAGTACTCGTACGGCACTTCGGACGCGACCGCGACCGCCCTGGAGAAGGTCGTCGGTCCGGCGCTGTTCAAGACCATGGGCGGCGGCGACGTCTACCGCATGGACGACCCCGACAAGCCGGCCGTCGCCGAGACCCTCAACGGCTTCGGCAACCGCACGCAGCACGGTGTCCGCGTCTTCCTCCCGTTCGAGGACAAGGGCTTCCTGTGGGCGGGCATGGCCGGCAGCTACAACCTCAAGGCGACCGACAAGGACCGCGGTGGCTGGTCTCTGGACAAGCTCACCCCGGGTGCCATGCGCTCCCCGCTGACCAACTACATCTCCCCGGACGCCGCCAAGGCCGTCCTGGGCGGCGTGGGCCTCGGCATGGGCTTCTGACCGGAACCCCCGCCGAACGCGACAGCACGCGACACGAAGGCGCCCCCGTCACCGGTGACCGGTGACGGGGGCGCCTTCGTGTGCCCGCTCAGGAAGCCTCTTCGCGCGCCCTCTGGACCTGGCGGGCCACCCGCTGGCGGGAGTTGCCGGAAAGACGGGCCATCTCGGTGAGCGTCAGTCCGTCGTCGTCGATCGCCGACCGGTACAGCTCCCTGCGCAGCACGGCCAGGCTCGCGTAGACCGTCCTGAGCGCCGAGCCGAACTCATAGCCGACCGCCGTCATCTCGCTGCCCGGCAGCATCGCGACCGGCAGACCCTGGCGGCGGGCTTCAAGCAGACGCGGGAGTCCGGCGTCGAGCCGGCGCGCCATCCGCTCGACCTCCTTGCACGCCTCCGCGGCCTTCTCCACCAGGTGGGCCAGTCGGTCGTCGGTCTGCTTCGTGGTCGTGGTGGTGGTCGTCACGTTCATTCGTTCGTCCTTCACAAGCATGAGAAGGGCCGGGGCCCGCTTGGCGCGGACCCCGGCCGGATGGTGCGGTGGTGCGGTGGTGCGCTTAGGGCAGCACGATCGGGAAGTTGCGCGCCGGCTTCTCCAGCAGGCCGTGGAAGGTGGCGAGCACGGTGACATCGCCCTCCACCGTGACGGCGCCGGAACCGATCGACTCCGGGAAGGTGCTGTGCTGGGCCAGGATCAGGTCCAGCGTGGACCGTTTCAGGCGGAGGGTCAGCTGCGGAGCCTCCGCGCCGGGTGCGTCGCCCCGCATCGGGGTGAGCACCCCGTTGCCGACCAGGAGCGTCCACACCTCGTCGGTGTCGGTGAACTCCCAGCGCAGCAGCAGACGGTGGGCGGCCGCCCGCGGACCGTCGAGACGGACCGCCATCGACTCGAAGATCTGCCCGGTGGAGAGGGCGGCCAGCATGTCGACGCTGTCCTTGCCCGGGGCCCCGGTCCGGCGCCTGTCCTGACCGGCCTCCCGCAGCTCCTTGGCTCCGGTGAGGTAGATGTTGCGCCAGGTGCCGTTCTCCTGGCCGAAGCCCAGCCGTTCGTACGTCTCCGCCTGCAGTTCCCGCGCCTCGGTGTGCCCGGGCTCGGCGAACAGCACGTGATTGAGAAGTTCGGCGGCCCAGCGCAGGTCGTCGGCCTCGAAGGCCTCGCGGGCCGAGGCGACGGTGGCGTCCGCTCCGCCGATGGCGGCGACGTACCGCCTGGCCTGCTCGACCGGCGGATGCTGCCACAGGTGCGCCGGGTTGCCGTCGTACCAGCCCATGTAGCGCTGGTAGACGGCCTTGACGTTGTGGCTGATGGAGCCGTAGTAGCCACGCACGTTCCAGGCCCTGCCCAGCTCGCCGGGGAAGGCCTGGATCTCCTCGGCGATCTCGGGACCCGTCAGGCCCCGGTTCATCAGCCGGACGGTCTGGTCGTGGAGGTACGCGTAGGCGTCGCGCTGCTGGGTGAGCATGCGCGTCACCTCGTCGCGGCCCCACGTCGGCCAGTTGTGGGAGCCGATGAGGATCTCGGTCCCGTCGAAGAGCCGGATCGATTCGGTGATGTACGACGCCCAGGCGTGGGCGTCGCGGACCTGGGCGCCGCGCAGGGTGAGGACGTTGTGCAGCGAGTGGTTGACGTTCTCGGCGATGAGCAGGACGCGGTGGTCCGGCAGGGAGAAGTTCATCTCCGAGGGGGCCTCGGTGTCCGGGGTCAGCTGGAAGACCAGCCGCACACCGTCCAGGACCAGTTCCTGACCCGTCTCCGTGATGGTCCGTGTCGGAGCGATCAGGCCGACGGTGCCGGTGGACAGGGCCTGTCCGAGGCCGAATCCGACCGAAGCCTCCGGGCCGACCGGCAGCGAGCGGCCGTACATGTAGACGGCACGGCGCAGCATCGCCGGTCCCGCGAAGACGTTCTCGCTGACGGCGTGGTCCATGAACCCGTCGGGGGCGATGACGGCGCACTCGCCCGCCGCGACCGCCGCGTGGGTGGTGACGCCGAGGACGCCGCCGAAGTGGTCGCCGTGGCTGTGCGTGTAGATCACGGCCTTCACCGGACGCTCACCGCGGTTGCGGGCGTACAGCCCGAGGCCGGCGGCGGCGACCTCCTTGGACGTCAGCGGGTCGACGACGACCACGCCGGTCTCGCCCTCGATGATCGTCATGTTGGAGACGTCGAGGCCGCGGACCTGGTAGATCCCGGGCGCGACCTCGAAGAGGCCCTGGGCCGTGTTGAGCCGGCTCTGTCGCCACAGGCTCGGGTGCACGGTGTCGGGGCACTCGTCCTTGTTCAGGAAGTCCCAGCGGTCGTTGTCCCAGACGACCCGGCCCGCTTCGTTGCGCACGACGCAGGGCTCCAGCCTGTCGATCAGGCCACGGATCGCGTTGGCCTGGTCGGTCGTGTCGTCCCAGTCGAGTTCGGGCAGGTCGGGCTGGTCGGGCATGGTGGTCATCCCTCACGGTCGGTGGTGGAAGCGGTGGCGGTGATGTGGGTCCACACGCCGTTCTCGCCGGCCTCCGCGGCGCGGCGGCCGAGGCTCTCGGCCCAGCGGCGCTCGGACGCGACGGCGTCGCGCCAGGACCACAGGCGGCGGGTGAGACGGTGCAGTGGGTACTCCTCGGTGATGCCCATGGCGCCGTGCAGCTGGTGCGCGATCTGGGCGATCTCGGTGGCCGTGGCGGCCGTGGTGATCCGTACGATCTCGACGGCGCCGCTGTCCGGGCCGGACTCGCGGGCCAGCGCGAGGGCGGCGTCCGCCTGGACCAGCTGGACGCGCATCCGGGCGAGGTTGCCCGCGACGGCCGGAATCCTGAGCAGGGGTGCCCCGAACTGTTCGCGTTCGGAGACGTACGACCTGGTGAGCCGGTACGCCCCGTGCGCGGCGCCGAGCACGGCGGCCGACCACAGCAGGGCGAGGCGCTCGCGGACCACGGCGTGCTCCGGCGCGCCCGCGACGGCGGTGACGGGCGTGCCCGCGAGGAGGACGGTGTCGCGAGGCTCCCCGGCGATGTTGTCCACGTGCCGCACGGTGACCGAGGCGTGGGCCAGGTCGACGACGAGCGGTTCCGCGCCGGGCGCGCACACCACCAGGCGGGCGGCGTCGCGGGCCCACGGCACGGCGGTCAGCTCGGCGGTGAGCGTGCCGGACTCGATCGCAGGCGCCTCGTCGAGCAGCACGACGGTCGCGAGGCCGTCGGTGAGACTCCCCGCGTGGCCGATGATCCAGTCCGCGGTGGACGCCTCGACGATCGGTACGCCGATGCCGTGTCCGGCGAGGGACTCGACCACCACGAGCAGATCGTCGAGGGAGCCGCCTGATCCGCCCTCCTCCTCGTCGATGCCGACCCGGTGCAGGCCGAGCTCGACCAGGCTGTTCCACAGGTCGGACCTGCCGGACGCGGCCAGGTCGTCGACCAGGCTGCGCAGTTCGTCGGCGAACTGGCTCATGAGCGGGCCTCCTGGCGGGCGATGAGGGAGAGCAGGACCTCGGCCGCGCCGCCGCGCAGGCTGAAGGCCGGGGAGGCGAGGAGCGCCTGGCCGAAGGCGGAGTCGAAGGCGGGTTCCTGGCACAGATCGGTACGGCGCAGCGCCTCGATGACGTCGTGCTCGAAGGCGTTGCCGAGGAACTTCAGGGCCGCGGCCTGCTGGACCGGGGCCCGGCCCGCGTCCATCGCGCCGGCGACCTCGAAGCAGAGCCGGCGGAGCACCGCGAGGCGGGCGACGAGGGAACCGAGCAGCGCGTGCAGCTCGCGGTCGTCCCCGTCCCGGGCGGCCGCGGCGATCAGCTCCACGAACACGGGGTAGCTGGACAGCGCGCGCTCGGCGCCGCCGCGCTCGAAGGAGAGCTGCTCGACGACCTGCTTCCAGCCCTTCCCGGCCTCACCGATGAGGCGGTGGGCGGGGACGAGGACGTTCTCGAACCGCACCTCGTTGAAGTGGTGCTCGCCCGCGAGGTCCACGATCGGGGTGACCGACACGCCCTCGGCGTCCATGTCGAGGACGAACTCGCTGAGCCCGTCGTGCTTGCGCTCCTCGCGTGAGGTGCGCGCCAGCAGATAGGCGTGGGTGGCGTGGTGGGCCTGGGTGGTCCAGATCTTGTGGCCGTTGACCAGCCAGCCGCCCTCGACCCGCTCCGCCGTGGTCCTCACCGAGGCCAGGTCAGAGCCCGCCTCCGGCTCGCTCATGCCCAGGCAGAACACGGCCTCGCCGGAGGCGATCCTCGGCACGATCTCCTCTTGGAGCGCGCGCGTGCCGTGGCGCAGGACGGCGGGGCCGATCTGCCGGTCGCCGATCCAGTGCGCGGCGACCGGGGCGCCCGCGCGGAGCAACTCCTCGGTGACGGCCAGTCGTTCGACGTTGGTGCGCCCGGCGCCGCCGAACTCCTGCGGATACGTCATGGCGATGAGCCCGCGGGCGGCGAGCTCCTTGCTGAAGTCCAGGTCGAAGGAGCGCAGCCAGGAGTCGCTGCGGGGGGTGTAGCGTCCGGCGTCCCGCCATGCGGCGGTCAGCTCGCGGACCTGTGCGCGCAGTGCGGCGCAGGGGTCCGTTCCCGGGGTGTGGTCCATGGTGGCCTTTCGGGCGTACGAGGCGGTGGGCAGCGGGGTCAGCGGCCGGTGAAGACGCCGGGACGCTTCTCCTGGAAGGCCGCGTACGCCTCCTGCGAGTCCTGGGTGGAGGTGATCACGGCCATGTGGGAGGAGATCAGGTCGAGCGCGGTCCGCAGGTCGTGGCGTGCGCCCTGACGGACGGCGCGCTTGATGGTGCGGATCGCGACCGGCGGCCGTTCGGCGAGCCGGGCGGCGTAGGCGTACACCGCGCCCATCAGGTCCTCGTCCTCGTGCACCTCGTCCACCAGGCCGATGCGCAGGGCCTCTTCGGCGCCGACGAAGTCGCCGGTCCACAGCATCCGCAGCGCGGTGGAGGTGCCGACGGCTCGGGGCAGGAGCCAGCAGCCGCCGTCGCCCGGGACGAGGCCGACCTTGATGTAGCCCTCGGAGAAGCGGGCTCCGCGTCCGGCGAAGCGCAGGTCGCACAGGAGCGCCATGTCCATCCCGGCGCCGACGGCGGGACCGGTGACGGCCGCGATGACCGGCTTGTCGACGTCTTCCAGGGCGAGCGCGACGCGGTGCACGTTCTGCGTCAGCAGCTCCTTCTCCCCCAGGGGCGCCCGTTCCTCCCCCTTGAAGGCGGAGAGGTCGACGCCGGAGCAGAACGAGTCGCCGGCGCCGGTGACGACGATGACGCGTACGGCGGGGTCGATCTGGGCGTCCGTCAGGGCGTCGGCCCAGGCGTGCACCATGTCGATGGTGAAGGCGTTCTTGCGCTCGGGGCGGTTGAGGAGGATGGTCGCGATCCCGTCGCGGACCGTGTACTCGAGATCGGCCATCGCCGTCCCTTTCTCTAGTGCATTCGGGCGCGAAGCTCGCGCTTGAGGACCTTGCCGTTGGGGTTGCGGGGCAGCGCGTCGACGAAGTGGACCCGGCGGGGCTTCTTGTACGAGGCGATCCGGTCCCGGGCGAAGACGACGAGCTCCTGCTCGGTGGGGTGACCGGCGCCGGTGCGCAGGACCACGACGGCGGTGACGGCCTCGCCCCACACCGGGTCGGGAAGGCCGACGACCGCGACCTCGGACACCGCCGGATGCTCGGCGAGCACGGACTCGACCTCGGTGGGGTACACGTTCTCGCCGCCGCTGACGATCATGTCCTTGATGCGGTCGGTGAGGAAGAGGTAGCCGTCCGCGTCGAGATAGCCGCCGTCCCCGGTGCACAGCAGGCCCTCGGAGTCGTACAGCGCCCGGGTCTCCTCGGGCCGGTTCCAGTAGCCGGGCGTGTTGTGGCGGGAGCGGACGCGGATCTCGCCGACGGTCCCGGCCGGAACCGGCCTGCCGGTCTCGGGGTCGGCGATCACGACGTCGACTCCGCGGCGGGGCCTACCGACCGAGGTGAGCAGGTGCTGCTCGGGGCCGTCCGGCCGGTGGTCCTCCGGCGGGAGCTGGGTGACCGTGCCGCCGCCCTCGGTGAGTCCGTACTTGCCCATGAAGTGGCAGCCGAAGAGGGCCATCGAGCGGCGCAGCAGTACGGGGGTGATGGGCGCGGAGCCGTATGTGATGAGGGTGAGGCGGGAGAAGTCGCGCTTCTCGATGCCGGGCAGCTCGGTGAGCAGGTGCAGGACCGAGGGAACGAGGAAGGCGTGGGTGACGCCCTCGCGCTCGATGGTCTCGGCCGCCGCGTCGGGGGTGAAGTCCGGGAACATCAGGCTGGTGGCGCCGGCGGTGAGCGCCACGCGCAGCCAGCCGAGCCCTCCGATGTGGAACATCGGCAGGGCGTTGAGCGCGACCGACCCGGGCTCCCAGAGGTACTCCTCCAGCTCCGTCGTGTCGGCGTAGAAGTTGCCGTGGGTGAGCAGGACGCCCTTGGGGACGCCGGTGGTGCCGGAGGTGTAGATCTGCAGGAACACCTCGTCGGCGTCCGAGCCGGTGCCCCGGCCGGGGTCGTCGTCGGGGTGGGCGGCCAGCCAGGTCTCGTACGCGGGCACGTCCGGCTCCTCGGAGGGGCCGATGACGATCAGCCGCAGCCCGGGAAGGGCCGCGCGCACGGCGTCGGCCGCGGCACGGAACTCGGGTTCCACCAGCAGGAACGTCAGCTCGGCGTCCTGGGCCACGGCGGTCAGCTCGCCCACTGCCAGGCGCCAGTTGAGGGGCACGGTGACCAGTCCGGCCTTGGCCGCGCCGACCAGGATCTCGCCCGCCTCGTTACGGGTGCGGGCGAGGAAGCCGATCCGGGACCCGGCGGCGGTCCCGGCGAGCAGCGCACGGGCGATCCGGTTGCTGCGGGAGTCGAGTTCGGCGTAGCCGACGGTGCTCCCCTCGCAGGTCAGCGCGGCGGAGGTGCCACGCTCGGCTGCGTGCAGGCGGATGGCGTCGGGCAGGTGCAGGCCCATGAAGGGGTCCCTCCATCGTCGTCGTTGGCAAGGGCAGGGGGATGGCGGTACTAGCCCTTCGGGCCGCCGGCGACGTAGAGGATCTGGCCGTTGACGAACCCGGCCTCCTCGCGGACGAAGAACGAGACCGCCTGCGCGATGTCCTCGGGGCGACCGCCCCGGCGCACCGGGATGGTCTTGGCGTAGCGCTCGGTGAACTCCTCGAAGGTGATGCCCATGCGCTCGGCGGTGGCCTCGGTCATCTCGGTGGCGATGAAGCCGGGGGCCACGCAGTTGACGGTCACGCCGAAGGGGCCGAGCTCGATCGCCAGGGTCTTGGTGAGGCCCATCAGGCCGGCCTTGGCGGACGAGTAGTTCGACTGGCCACGGTTGCCGAGGGCGGCGGACGAGGACAGGTTGACGGTTCGGCCCCAGCCGACGGCGGTCTGGTGGCGCTGCACGGCACGCGCCATCAGGAAGGCGCCGCGCAGATGGACGCCGATGACCGAGTCGAAGTCCCGGTCGGTCATCTTGAAGACGAGGTTGTCCCGGATGATGCCGGCGTTGTTCACCAGGACGGTGGGGGCGCCGAGTTCGGCCGCGACGCGGGCGACACCCGCCTCGACCTGCTCGGAGTCCGAGACGTCGCAGCCGACGGCGAGGGCGCGTCCGCCCTCCTTCTCGACGGTCTCGACGGTCTTGGCGCAGGCGGCCTCGTCGAGGTCGAGGACCGCGACGGCGAAGCCGTCCCGGGCGAGGCGGGCGGCGATCGCCGCGCCGATGCCGCGGGCGGCGCCGGTGACGATGGCGACCTTCGGGGCGGGGTGGGTGGTGGGCACGGTTGCTCCCTGGGGCAGGTGGAGGGGGACGGTCTACTTCGGGGCCATGCGGATGGCGCCGTCGAGGCGGATCGTCTCGCCGTTGAGCATGGGGTTCTCGATGATCGAAGTCGCCAGGTGGGCGTACTCGGCGGGGTCGCCGAGCCGGGAGGGGTGCGGGACCTGGGCGCCGAGCGCGTCGAGGAACTCCTGCGGCTTCTTGTTGAGCAGCGGAGTGGAGAAGAGACCCGGGGCGATGGTGACGACGCGGATCTTCGCCGCCGCGAGGTCCCGGGCGATCGGCAGGGTCATGCCGACGATGCCGCCCTTGGAAGCGGAGTAGGCGCACTGACCGATCTGGCCCTCGAAGGCGGCGGCGGAGGCGGTGTTGATGATGACGCCGCGCTCGCCGTCGACCTCGTCGGTCCTCGCCATCTCGGCGGCGGCGAGGCGCAGCACGTTGAAGGTCCCGATCAGGTTGACGCCGACGACGAACTCGAAGTCCTCCAGGGCGTAGGGCGTGCCGTCGCGGCCGACGGTCCGGCCGCCCTTGCCGAGGCCGGCGCAGTTGACCGTGATGCGCAGGGGTGCCATGGCGGCGGCGGTCTCCACCGCGCGGGCCGCGTCGTCGGCGCTGCGGACGTCGCCGGCGACGAAGGCGGCGCGGTCGCCGAGCTCCTTGGCCCGCTGCTCGCCGGCGGAGGTGGGCAGGTCGAGCAGGACGACGTGCGCGCCCTGGTCGACGAGGCGCGCGGCGGTGGCGAGGCCGAGGCCCGACGCGCCACCGGTGATGACGGCGGAGACTCCGTTGATCTGCATGGTGATGTTTCCGTTCTCGAAATCGACGTCGGGTTCGGGGGAGCTGCTCAGAGGCCGATGGACTTGGCGATGATGGTCTTCATGACCTCGCTGGTGCCGCCGTAGATGCGCATGACGCGGGTGTCCGCGTACAGGCGGGCGATCGGGTACTCCAGCATGTAGCCGTAACCGCCGTGCAGCTGGAGGCACTTGTCGATGACGCGGCTCGCGGTCTCGGTGCACAGCAGCTTCGCCATGGCCGCGTAGTCGGCGGACAGCTCGCCCCGCGCGTCGCGCTCCAGGGCCTCGTACGCCATGAGCTTGGCGGCCTCGACCTCGGTGGCGCACTCGGCGAGCGCGAACTTGGTGTTCTGGAAGGAGGCCACGGGCTTGCCGAAGACCTGGCGGTCCCGGGTGTAGTCCTTGGCGAAGGCCACCGCGGCCTCGGCGGCGGCCGCCGCCTGGACGGCGATCACGAGGCGCTCGCGGGCGAGGTTACGGCCGAGGTAGAAGAAGCCCTGGTCCTGCTCGCCAAGCAGGTTCTCCGCCGGCACCTTCACGTCGGTGAAGGAGAGCTCGGCAGTGTCGGAGGCGTGCAGGCCGATCTTGTCCAGGCTGCGGCCGACCGCGAAGCCCTCGCTCTTGGTCTCGACGACCAGGATCGACAGGCCCTTGCGGCGGTTGTCCGCGGGGGCGGGGGACGTGCGGCAGACCACCAGGACCAGGTCGCACTGCGTGCCGCCGGTGATGAAGGTCTTGGCGCCGTTGAGGACGTAGTGGGTGCCGTCCTCGGAGAGGACGGCCTTCGTCTGGATGCCGGCGAGGTCGGATCCGGTACCGGGCTCGGTCATCGCGATGGAGAGCATGAGGTCGCCGGAGACGCAGCCGGGGACCCAGCGCCGCTTCTGCTCCTCGGTCCCGAAGTGCAGGAGGTACGGCAGGATGATGTTGGAGTGCGTCATCGCGGTGCCGATGGTGGCCCCGGCGCGGGCGACCTCCTCCGCGAGAACGGCACCGAAGTGGTGTCCGGTCTGGGCGCCGCCCCCGTACTCCTCCGGCACCTCCATGCCGAGCAGGCCGAGCGCGCCGAGCTTGCGGTAGAAGTCGCGGGAGACGGCCTTGGCCTCGACCCAGTCCTGCAGGTGCGGAACCGCTTCCTTGGCGAGGAAGTCCCGGACCATCTGCCGGAACGCCTCGTGCTCCTCGTTGAAAACCGTGCGCGGCATGGCTGCCTCTCTCTTGCTCTTGGGTTAGCCAGTTTTCACTTTTGCGCTCCCCTACTCCCATGTCAAGGGGATCGTGACCCCAACTCAACTCTGGACATCAAGGTTAGCCTGAAATAACTTGAAGCAACTCGCGCCCAGGCACGGGCGCCCTCCACCCCTCTTCCAGGAGCAGCCCATGCGTGACGCAGTGATCGTGGACGCCGTGCGAACCCCCGTCGGAAAGCGGGGAGGCGCCCTCTCCGGCATCCATGCCGTCGATCTCTCCGCCCATGTCCTGACCGCTCTCGTCGAGCGCAACGGTCTCGACCCGGCCTCCGTCGACGACGTCGTCTGGGGCACCGTCTCCCAGGTCGGCGAGCAGTCGGGCGTCGTCGGACGCTTCGCGGCACTCGCGGCCGGCTGGCCCGAGTCCGTGCCCGGCGTCTCCGTCTCCCGCGCCTGCGGCTCCTCGCAGCAGTCGGTGCACTTCGCCGCGGGGCTGGTCACCGCCGGCCAGTACGACATCGCCGTGGCCGGAGGCGTCGAGTCGATGAGCCGGGTCCCGATGGGATCGGCCCGAGACGTCCCGGGCGCCGGAAGGGCGTACGGACCGCTCGTGCTCGACCGCTACTTCCCCGGCGGCGGCACCTTCGACCAGGGCGTCGGCGCCGAACTGATCGCCGAGCGGTACGGGTTCACCCGTGAACAGCTCGACCAGCACGCCCTGGACTCGCACGAGCGGGCCGCCCGGGCCGTCGACGAGGGCCGCTTCACCGCCCAGATCGTCCCGGTCACCGTCACCGGCCCGGACGGCACTGTGCGCGTCTTCGACACCGACGAGGGGGTGCGACGCGGGTCGACCCTGGAGAAGCTCGCGACGCTGAAGACCCCGTTCAAGGAGGACGGCGTGGTGAGCGCCGCCAACTCCTCGCAGATCTCCGACGGCGCCGCCGCGCTGCTCATCACCACGAGCGAGATCGCCCGTCGCAACGGCTGGACCCCGATCGTCCGCGTCCACACCGCCGTCCTCGCCGGCGTCGACCCGGTCACCATGGCCCTGGGACCGGCCCCTGCCACCGCCAAGGCCCTCAAGCGCGCGGGACTGTCGATCGGCGACATCGGCGCCTTCGAGATCAACGAGGCGTTCGCCCCGGTCACCCTGGCCTGGCTGCGGGAGACCGGCGCGGACTACGCGCTGATGAACCCGCTCGGCGGGGCGATGGCGATCGGCCACCCGCTCGGCGGATCCGGCGCGCGCCTGATGACGACGCTGGTCCACCACATGCGGGACAACGGCATCCGTTACGGCCTCCAGGCCATGTGCGAGGCCGGCGGCATGGCCAACGCGACGATCCTCGAACTCCTCTGACGCACCGGTACGTCACGGAGAGGGGGTGCTGCCACCGGCAGCACCCCCTCTCCGCACGCTCGTCACGCCCCCTCACATCACCGCACGAGACCGATCTCCGCCAGGACCTCCCGGGTGTGCGCACCGACCACCGGCGCAGGCCGCGGGGTGCCCGCCGGGGTGCCCTGGAAGCGCGGGGCGGGGGCGGGCTGGAGCACGCCGCCTTCGGTGTAGTACGTGCCGCGCGCCAGGTTGTGCGGGTGCGCGGCCGCCTCGGTCAGGCCGTACACGGGCGTGACGCAGGACTCCGTGCCGTCGAAGGCGGTGGTCCACTCTTCGCGGCTCCGTCCGGCGAAGACCTCCTCCAGCCGTGCCCGCATGGCGGGCCAGCTGCTCCGGTCGTGCTGCGCGGCGAACAGTGGGTCGCCGGCGAGGCCGAGGATCCGCAGCAGGGACGCGTAGAACTGCGGCTCGACGCTGCCGACGGCCATGTGGCCGCCGTCGGAGGTGCGGTAGGTGCGGTAGAAGGGGGCACCGCCGTCGAAGAGGTTGACCCCGCGCGCGTCCTCCCAGCGGCCCACCGCGAGCAGGCCGTGGACGAGGGCGAGCTGGACCGCCGTGCCGTCGGTCATGGCGGCGTCGACGACCTGGCCCTCGCCCGTACGCCCGGCGCTGACCAGCGCGGTGGTGATGCCGAGGGCGAGCAGCATGCCGCCGCCGCCCATGTCGCCGACGAGGTTCAGCGGGACGGGCGGATTCTCGTCCGCGCCGCCCATCGCACCGAGCGCGCCCGCGACGGCGATGTAGTTGATGTCGTGGCCGGGGGCCTGGGCGAGCGGGCCGTCCTGGCCCCAGCCGGTCATCCTGCCGTAGACGAGCTTGGGGTTGCGGGCCAGGCAGACGTCCGGCCCGAGCCCCAGGCGCTCGGCCACGCCCGGGCGGAACCCCTCGATGAGGGCGTCGGCGGTGTCGACGAGGGCGAGGACGGCCTCGACGTCCGCCGGATCCTTCAGGTCCAGCGCGACGGAGCGGCGGCTCCGGTGCAGGATCGGGTGCTTCGACGCGGTGCCGGCCTCGGCGGGCCGGTCGACGCGGATGACCTCGGCGCCCTGGTCGGCCAGGAGCATGCCGGCGAAGGGACCGGGGCCGATGCCGCCGAGCTCGACGACACGGATGCCGGCCAGCGGGCCGACGGGGCCCGCCGTCACAGGCCCAGGTCCTTGGCGATGATGGTCTTCATGACCTCGCTGGTGCCGCCGTAGATGCGGGAGACCCGGGTGTCCGCGTAGAGGCGGGCGATGGGGTACTCCAGCATGTAGCCGTAACCGCCGTGCAGCTGGAGACACTTGTCGATGACGCGGCCCGCGACCTCGGTGCCGAAGAGCTTGATCTTCGCCGCGTCCGCGCCGGTCAGTTCTCCGGTGTCGTCGAGTTCGATGCCCCTGTCGACGAGGGCCTGGAGGGCCTCCACCTCGGCGGCGCACTCGGCGAGCACGAACTTGGTGTTCTGGAACGCGGCCACCGGCTTGCCGAAGACCTGGCGCTCCGTGACGTACTCCCGGGCGAACTCGATCGCGGCCGTGGCCGTGGCGACGGCGCCCACGCCGATGGAGAGCCGCTCGCGGGGCAGGTTCCGGCCGAGGTAGGAGAAGCCCCTGTCCTGCTCGCCGAGCAGGTTCTCGACCGGCACCCGGACGTCGGTGAAGGAGAGTTCGGAGGTGTCGGAGGAGCGCAGCCCGATCTTGTCCAGCTTGCGGCCGTACTCGAAGCCCTCGCTGTCGGTCGGGACGACCAGGAGGCTGAGGCCGTGGCGGCGGTCCTCCGCGGTGGCCGGGGCGGTACGGGCCGCGACGACGCACAGTTCGGAGTTGCGGGCACCGGTGATGAAGGTCTTGGAACCGTTGAGGACGTAGTGGGTGCCGTCCTCGGAGAGCCTGGCCGTGGTGCGGATCCCCGCGAGGTCGGAGCCGGTGCCCGGCTCGGTCATCGCGATGCACAGCATGATGTCGCCGGAGGCGACGCCCGGGAGCCAGCGCTTCTTCTGCTCGTCGCTCGCGAGGTCCAGCAGGTACGGCAGGACGATGCCGGTGGACACGCCGTAGTGGCCGAAGGAGACGGCGGCGCGTGCGCACTCCTCGTTGATGATCACCTGGTACTTGTAGCTGGTCTCGCCGGCGCCGCCGAGCTCTTCGGGGATGTCGAAGCCCATCACTCCGAGCGCTCCGAGCTTGCGGAAGAGGTCGCGGTCGACGAGGTTGTCCCGCTCCCACCGCTCGAAGTGGGGCTTCACCTCCTTGGCGATGAAGTCCCGGATCATCGCCCTGAAGTCCTCGTGCTCCTGGGTGTAGAGGCTGCGCTTCATGTGTCGGTCCTGTCGTTGCAGTCGTTGCAGTCGTTGCAGTCGTTGCTGTCGTTGCTGTCGGTGCCCGGTGCGTGGATGAGGATGGTCAGCGGGAGCCGCCGTCGACGGTCACGACCTGGGCGCTGATGTAGTCGGCCTCCGGCGTGCACAGCAGGTAGACGGCGCCCGCGGCCTCCGCCGGGGTGCCGGGGCGGCCGAAGGGGTTGGTACGGGCGACGGCGGCGGCGATCTGCGGGCTGACGCCGACCTTGATCCTCCGGCCCTCGATCTCGACGAACGCCTCGTCGTCGGCGGTCGCCTCGGTCATCCGGGTCAGGATGAAGCCGTACGCGACGGCGTTGACGTTGACCTTGTAGCGCCCCCACTCCTTGGCCATGGTCTTGGTGAGACCGATGACGCCCGCCTTCGCGGCGGAGTAGTTGGCCTGGCCCGGGTTGCCGTACTGACCCGACACCGAGGAGATGTTGACGACCTTGCGGTGATAGTCGGTCGGGTTGGCCCTGATGTAGGGCTGGGCGGCGCGCAGGACGCGGAAGGGCGCCTTGAGGTGGACGTCGAGGATGGCGTCCCACTGCTCGTCGGTCATCTTCTGGACGACCGAGTCCCAGGTGTAGCCGGCGTTGTTGACGATGATGTCCAGGCCGCCGAAGGCGTCGACCGCGGTGGCGACGAAGCGGTCGGCGAAGTCGTCCTCGGTGACGGAGCCGACGCAGGCGACGGCCTTGCCGCCGCCGGCGACGATGTCGGCGACGGTCTCCTCGGCAGGCTCCTCGTCCAGGTCGTTGATCACGACGCTCGCACCTTCGGCCGCGAGCTTGAGCGCGACCTCGCGGCCGATGCCGCGACCCGAGCCGGAGACGACGGCGACCTTGCCGTCCAGGGTTCCCATGATGATGTGCGTCCTTACTGTGTACGTCAGTCGGTGGCGGTGACGACGGCGGAGCCCAGGAGGGTCACGGTGCCGTCGGGCAGCTCGACCGTCAGGTCGAGGTGGGCGAGTCCGTCCTCCACCCGGGTGACCGTGCCGGTGCAGACGGGCGTGGCGTTGACAGGGGTGATCGCGGAGAACCTGACGCCGAAGGAGCGGACGCGTTCCTGGGGGACCCAGTCGGTGAGCAGCCGCCCGAGGTAGGCCATCGAGAGCATGCCGTGGGCGAAGACGTCCGGGATGCCGACCGCCGCGCAGGCGTCGGTGTCGATGTGGACCGGGTTGTGGTCGCCGGAGGCCCCCGCGTACAGGGCGAGCGCGGAGCGGGTGATCTTCGGGGCCTGGAGGGTGAGCGAGTCGCCCGTGCTCAGGGTGGTCATCGCCGGTCCACCTTCGGGTCGCGCACCACGAGGGTGCTGGTGAGCGTGGCGATCGGTGCGCCGTCGCGGGTCACGTGGGTGTCGCGCACGATGAACTGGAGGGCGCCGCCCTTCTTCGCGTAGACGTCCTTCACCTCGGTGACGAAGGTGAGGGCTTCTCCGGCGTACGCCGGGGCGTGGTAGGTGAACTCCTGGCCGCCGTGGAGGATGGTGCGGACGTCGATGCCGAGGTCGGTCAGGAACCTGCCGCGGTCGGGGTTGTCCATCTCCAGGCAGAACAGGAACGTCGGCGGGACCGGGAGGTCGCGGTGGCCGGCGGCCTTGGCCGCCTCCGGGTCGGAGTAGACCGTCTCCGTCTGGCCGGTGGCCTGGGCGAAGAAGCGGAGCCGGCCGCGCTCGGCCACGGTCACGAAGGCGGGGGTGCGGCTGCCGATGAGGGCGGGGTCGATGGCCATGGGTCAGGAGACCTTCTCGAAGAGGGTGACGACACCGGCGGTGCCGAGGCCGAGGTTGTGCTGGAGGCCGAGGGTCGCGCCCTCGACCTGGCGGGCTCCCGCGTCGCCGCGCAGCTGCCAGGTGATCTCGGCGGTCTGCGCGAGACCGGTGGCGCCCAGCGGGTGACCTTTGGAGAGCAGGCCGCCGGACGGGTTGGTCACGACGCGGCCGCCGTAGGTGTTGTCGCCGCTGAGGATGAACTCCTCGGCACCGCCCTCGGCGCACAGCCCCAGGCCCTCGTAGGTGAGGACCTCGTTGACGGTGAAGCAGTCGTGCAGCTCGACGACCCGGATGTCGCGCGGGTCCACACCGGCCCGCTCGTAGACCTCCCCGGCGGCGGCCCGGGTCACATCGGTGCCGACGAGGGACATCGCGCTCTTCTTGTCGAAGAGACCGGCGGCGTCGGACCGGAGCGCCTGCGCGGCGATAGCGACCTTCGGTTCGAGGCCGTGCCTGCGGGCGAACTCCTCGGAGCACACGACCGCGGCGGCGGCGCCGCAGGTGGGCGGGCAGCACTGGAGCCGGGTGAGGGGGCCGGCCATGTGCGGGGAGTCCAGCACGTCCCGCTCGGTGATCGGGGCGCGGAAGACGGCGTACGGGTTGTTCGCGGCGTGCCGCCGGGCCTTCACGGAGACCTTGGCGAAGGTCTCCGGCCGCATCCCGTACTTCTCCATGTACTCGACGCCGGCGGCGCCGAAGTACTGCGGGGTCATGGGGAGGGCCGGGGCGACGTCGTACACGTCCCTCAGGACGGCGGAGAAGTCCGTCAGGGGGTTCGGCCGGTCGGTCCACTTGGCGCCGAGGGCGCCGGGCGGCATCTGTTCGAAGCCGAGGGCGAGCGCGCAGTCGACCGCGCCGCTCTCCACCGCCTGCCGGGCGAGCCAGAGCGCGGAGGACCCCGAGGCGCAGTTGTTGTTGACGTTCACGACCGGCACACCCGTCAGGCCGAATCCGTAGACCACGCGCTGGCCGCAGGTGGAGTCGCCGTAGACGTATCCGGCGTACACCTGCTGGATCCGCTCGTAGGGCATCCCCGCGTCGGCCAGGACGGCCCGGACCGCGCCGGCACCCATCTCGTCGTACGTCCTGGCTGCGCCGGGCTTGGCGAACGGAACCATGCCCACCCCGGCCACCAGCACTCTGCGACCCATGCGAATCTCCCGCCACTAGGTTATGACGGATTCACTTTCTTGCGCATCAATGCTGGTGTCAAGGGAATCCATGGCTTATTAAGATGTTTTCGATGATTCACTCAGAGGCGAGTTTGACGGCATCGCGCGCGGGGTTGACCAGCACCAGCGCGGCGATCGCGCCGACGATCATCGTCACGCCGAGGACCAGGAAGCCGTCCCCGTATCCGAGCGCGACGGAGTCACCGCCGTCCACGAGCCTGCCGATGACCAGCGGGGCCACGACCCCACCGAGGCTGTAGATCCCGGTGACGATCCCGAAGACGGCACCGCGCTGCTTCGCCGGCACGACGTCGGCGAGCCCGGCGAAGGCGACCCCGTACCCCGCGGAGTTCAGACAGGAACCGAGGACGAGCAGCGCCATCTGCGGCACACCACGGTCCAGCGAGGAGAACGCGATGGTGCACACGCCGGAGGCCAGGACCATCGCGCCGGGCAGCACGCCCCGGGTCATGCGGCTCCCCACACCCCTCCTGGTCAGCGCCGCGGACAACACACCGACGGCGATCACCGCGACCGCCGAGCCCAGGTACGGAAGCGCGACCAGGTTCCCGGCCGTGGTGGCGTCGTAGCCGAGCCCCTCCCGAAGGTAGAGCGGCAGCCAGCTGACCTTGACCGAGGTGTTGGCGTAGGCGACGAAGAACAGCAGACACATCCCGACGAGCGTCCTGGTCGAGAAGAGACGCCGTAGCGGCACCCGCTCGGGGAGCATCGACGCGGTCTCGGCCGCGCCGTGGCCGTGACCACCCCGCGCGTCCTCCGGCCCCGCATCGCCGCCGACGAGCCAGAGCAGGGTGATCACGGCGCCGCAGACGGCGAGAACCCCGAAGGCGGCGTGCCAGGAGTGCGTGACGATGACCCAGGTCAGGGCGGGCGCGGCGATCAGCGGGCCGATGCCCGCACCGGCGACGACAATCGAGCTGGGGACCGCCCGCCGGTGCGCCGGGAACCACGAGTGGGCGACCTGCATCGCGAGCGCCGTGGTGGGTCCTTCCGCGAAACCGAGCAGAACACGGCACGCGACGACGGTGGTGAAGCCGACCTGGGCCGCCATCGGCGCGAGGCTCAGGGCCCACAGGGCCGCGATGCCGGCGAGGAGCCAGCGCGCCCGCACCTTTCCACCGAGCCAGCCACCGAGGACGGAGCCGACGGCGAAGAGCCAGAAGAAGCTGCTCTGGATGACACCGAACCGGGCGTCGTCGAGGCCCAGATCCTCCTTCATGCCGACCCCGGCCAAGCCGACGACGACCTTGTCGGCGTAATTGACCAGCATCAGACACACGAGCAGGGCGAGGACGATCCACGCCCTGCGCCGCACGTGGGCCGCACGGCCCGGGGCCGCACCCCCCGACTCGGACACGGGCGATTCCTGCTGTTCGACGGCCACGACGGCCCTCCCTTGTGCAGCGGGGCGAATGTGGCAGGAAGTGAATCATCCCTAACTCGCATGGACAAGGGTTCAAACCGATATGGCATGCCACTGGACGCAGGAGTGAGTCATCTCTAACTTGACACTGTTCGACTCACGCGGAGGTGACGATGATCCGGACGCACACCGGTCTGCCGGTACGGCCCCCACGTCCCGCCCACCGGCCGCACGGGCTTCCCGGCGCCCCCTCCAAGGAGGGCGCCACCCATGTACTGCGCCATGCGGCGGAGCTGCTCCATCCAGCGTCCCCGCCTTCACCGAGTCGGCGCTGGAGGAGGGCGTGCCGCTCCAGGCCGTGCGACCGATCCGTCGAAGACCTCGCCGCGGCGATCCCGGCGTCACCGGGCGGCGCTGCGGGATCAGTACCGTCGTCTCCGGCCTCATGGAACTCGGGCGCGCGCGGGAGTTCGCCGAGCTCGCCCTGAACAGCTGCTCGACGAACGGCGAGCTCGCCCGCCTCGCGGACCGGCTGCCCGGGGCGTTCGTCCTCGCCCGCCCGGACCTGGCCCGGGAGTTCGCCTTCCAGGTGCTCGGCCCCGTACTCGAAGGGGACCCGGTGGAACGCGACCACCTGCTGTCCGCGCTGGCGGCGTGGCTGGACCGCCAGGGCTCGACGGAGGAGGCGGGCAAGCGTCTGTACTGCCGGCGCAACACCGTGCTCAACCGGCTGCGCCGGCTGCAGCAGCTCACGGGGCGGCTGCCGGCGCACCCGCGGGACGTGGTCGGCCTGGCGTTCGCGCTGGAGTCGCACCGGCTCGCCGACCGACAGAACCCATGAGTGAGCAGAAGTTCACTTTCCGGTACGCATCCGCTTTCCTCCGCAGGCTTGAGGTAGGACATGAGGGTGAGCAGGTGATCACCGGACTGCTCCGGTGCGGTATTTTTCCCAGATGACCGACAGCGAGGAACGAGCGGCGATGCAGACCGAGGGGACGAGGCGGAGGACCGCACGCAGGCCTCCCGACCGCAAGGCCCGGATCGTCTCCGCCGCGGCAGAACTGTTCCGCACCCGCGGCTACCACAACGTCTCGCTGGCCGACGTGGCGACCGAGGTCGGCATCACCGCCCCGGCGCTCTACCGGCATTTCCGCGGCAAGCCCGACCTGCTGCTCCACGTCGTGGAGTCCACCGTCGCCGCGGTCGCCGCGTCCGTCGCGGCGGCGCCCGACCTCGACACCTATCTCCGCACGTCCGCTTCCGAAACCCAGGACCGCCGCGGGTCGGCCGTCCTGTGGCAGCGCGAAGCGCGCCACCTGCCGGAGGAGCGCCGCAAGGAACAGCGTCACGCACTGAACGGCGTCGCCGAGGCGATCGGCGAGCTGATCCACCGCGCACGACCCGAACTGGACCACGCCGACCGACAGTTGCTGGCCTGGGCCGTCCTCGCCGTGTACGGCTCCGTCTCCTGGCACCGCACGTCGCTCCCCCGCCGCCGCTTCGAGGAACTGCTGTACCGGCTCGCGTACGCCGCGGCGCACTGCCCGCTCGGAACCAGCCCGGCCCCCGCGACCGCGCCGACGCCGGGCGGTTACGCCGGCCTCGCGATGTCCCGGCGCGAGGAGATCCTCGTCGAGGCGATCCGGCTCTTCGACGAGCGGGGTTTCCAGTCGGTGAGCACCGACGACATCGGCGAGGCCGCCGGCGCGACGGGTCCCAGCATCTACAAGCACTTCCCCACCAAGACCGACCTGCTGGTCGCCGCCGTGATGCGGGGCGGCGAGCAGCAGGTCGG
>NZ_MWIG01000400.1:0-7931 GCF_002156145.1 Streptomyces sp. NRRL B-24572
CCGCACCACCGACTCCGCGAGCTGCCCCGGCGGCCGGTTGCCGGGACCCGGCGCGGGGGAGACCCCGTTGCCCGTCGAGAACAGGATCCGTCCCGGACCGTCCGAGACCAGACCGCCCCCGCTCATCCAGATCCCCGCCATGCCGTTCGCGGAGTCGGTGGTGCGGCTCGGGGTGAACAGCGACGGCACGATGTCGGCGCAGGACTTCTTCAGTCCCTCCGACGCGTCGGTGCTCGACCTGAACGACACGGACCTGGGCTCGGGCGGCCCGGTCGCCCTCCCGGAGCCGACCTTCGGGACCAGCCAGTATCCGCGGCTCCTCGTCCAGATCGGCAAGGACGGGCGGCTGTTCCTGCTGAACCGCGACGACCTCGGCGGCCGGAGCCAGGGCTCCGGCGGCACCGACAAGGTGCTCGGCACCTTCGGTCCGTACGAGGGCGTCTGGGGGCATCCCGCGGTGTACGGCGGGCAGGGCGGTTACGTGTACACCATCGGCTCCCGCGGGCCGCTGCGGGCGTTCGCGTACGGGCTCAGCGGCTCGGGCATGCCGGTCCTCGCCAACACGGGCAGCAGCACCCAGTCGTTCGGCTACACCTCGGGGTCGCCGGTGGTGACGTCGACGGGGACGAACGCGGGTTCGGCACTGGTGTGGGCCGTCGCGTCGGACGGGGCGAACGGCGCCAACGGGCAGCTGCGCGCGTACGACGCGGTGCCCGTGAACGGGGCGCTGCGGCTGCGCTGGTCGGCGCCGATCGGCACGGCCTCGAAGTTCTCGGTCCCGGTCACGAACGGCGGGCGGGTCTACGTGGGGACGCGGGACGGGCACGTGATGGCCTTCGGCCGTCCCGCCAACGCGGCGCTCACGGGTGGGCCGGTGGACGCGGGCCAGGTCGCGGTGGGCTCGACGGGGACCGTGACGGCCACCGTCACGGCGACCCGGGACGTGACGATCACCGGGGTGAGCACACCGGCGGGCAGTGCGTTCTCGGCGTCCTCCACGGGGCTGCCCCGGACGCTGCGGGCCGGTGAGACCCACACCACGCAGGTGTCGTTCTCGCCGACCGCGCCCGGTCCCGACACCTCGTCCCTGACTTTCGCCACCGACCTGGGCGACAGCTCCCTCGGCCTCACCGGGTACGGGACCCGGCCCGGCCTCGTCGCTTCCCCGGCCGCGCTCGACTTCGGGACGGTCCCCACGACGTCGCGGAAGACGCTCGGCGTGACGTTCACCAACACGGGGACGGCCGACGAGACGATCTCCTCGGTCTCCCTGCCCGGAAGCCCGTTCACCGCCTCCGACCCGCCGGCCGCCGGCACGGTCGTCCCGCCGAGGCAGTCCGTCACCGTGCAGGTGGCGTACGCGCCGACGGCCGCCGGCCAGAACACGGGGACGCTCGCCGTCACCGGGACGAACGGTACGGTTTCCGTCGCCCTGAGCGGCACCGCCGTGACCGGCCGGGCGCAGCTCACCCTCACGCCCACCTCGACGGACTTCGGACAGGTGCGGGTCGGCGAGTCCGTGACGAAGACCTTCGACATCAGCAACACCGGCAACATCCCCCTCACCATCACCAAGGCGAAGGCTCCGGCAGCCCCCTTCCAGGTCACCAATCCGATCAGTGAGGGCCAGGTCCTCGGCCCGGAGGACGTCGTCCACCAGGCCGTCACCTTCTCCCCCACGTCCATCGGTGCGGTGACGGCCGCGTACGAGCTGACCGCCGACGACGGAACCGGCTCCCACGGCGAGACGCTGACCGGGTCCGGCACCGCAGGGACCACGGTCACCGTCCCCACGCCCGGCGCGGGCGGCTGGAAGCTGAACGGTGCCACGCGGATCTCCGGCAACGACCTCCAGCTGACGCAGGCGAGCACCTCCCAGCGGGGCTCCGCGGTCTGGCCCGTACCGGTGCTGACGGACGGTCTGAAGGCCTCGTTCACCACGGTGATCGGCGGCGGCACCGGCGGCGACGGCCTCACGTTCTCGCTCCTCGACCCGGCGAGGACCACGCCTTCCGCGCTCGGCGGCGTCGGCGGCGGCCTCGGCTACGCCGGCCTCCCGGGCGTGGCGGTCGCCTTCGACACGTACAAGAACCCGAGCGATCCGTCCGCCAACTACGTCGGCATCGCCACCGGGGGCACCACGTCGGGCCTCACCTACGCGTCGACGACGACGAGCGTGCCGAACCTGCGGTCGGGAACCCACGCGGTGTCCGTCACGGTCGCCGGCAAGACCGTCACGGTCTCCGTGGACGGCACGCAGCGGCTGCGGACCACCGTCGCCTCGCTCCCCCCGACCGCCCTGCTCGCCTTCACCGGCGGAACGGGCGGCGTGACCGACATCCACGCCGTACGGGGCGCGTCGATCACCGCCTCCTCGTACGCCGTGCCGCCGCCGGGCCCCAACGGCTGGAAGTACAACGGCAGCGCCGCCCTGTCGGGCACCAGCCTCGTCCTGACCCCGGCCCAGGCGTACCTGAAGGGCTCGGCGCTCCAGGCCACCGCCGTCCCCTCCGCCCGTCTGCGGGCCCGCTTCACGGCCACCCTCTCGGGCGGCACCGGTGGCGACGGAATGGCGCTGCTGCTCCTCGACTCGACCCGTGCGACGACCGCCTCCCTCGGCGACGGGGGCGGCGGGCTCGGCTTCGGCGGTCTGCCCGGGGTGGCGGTCACCCTGGACACCCACCTCAACGCCGGTGACCCGTCGTCGAACTTCGTGGGCGTCGCCACCGGCGGCTCGGCCTCCACCCTCCGGTACGCGGCCACCTCGTCGGCCGTCCCCGCGCTGCGTACCGGCAGCCATGTGATCGACGTCAACAGGACCGCCGCAGGACGCCTCATCGTCCTGGTCGACGGCGTTCAGGTCATCGACGTGGCGGTGGCGCTGCCCGGCAACGTCCTGGTCGGATTCTCCGGCGCCACCGGCGGATTGACGGATCGTCACGCGGTCACGGGAGTCCGGATCGGTTACTGAGGTACCCTGCTCGCCGCTCGGAGCACGTACCGATCTCCTCAGAAGAAGCGAGTGGTGGCGATGACCGAACTGAGCCGGACATACGTGGACGCGTGCCTGCGCGGGGACGGCGGGCTCGCGACGGCCGTCGCGCGGGCCGAGCTGCCTCCGGCCTTCGAGGAGGCCTGGCGCCCGCACCTGCTGCCCCGGCCCTGGTTCGTACGGGCCTCGGAGACGGCCGCGTTCGCCCGCGACCTGGAGGGACTCTTCGACCTCCTCCTGTCGCTGCCGGAGCGGCTCTTCGACGGGGACGTCGAGCGGTACGCGGCGGAGATCGGGCTCGAACCGGCGCTCACCGCGCTGCTCCGCCGGGCCGGGTCGGGCGTCCCCGCCAAACTGGGCCGCGCCGACGCGTACCACGACGGCACCGGGTTCAAGCTCCTGGAGTTCAACCTCGGCAGCGAGGTCGGCGGCCTCGACATGGACGTCTTCGACCAGGCGCTGCTGCGGGTCCCCGAGTTCGCCGGCTTCGCGCGCGAGCACGGCCTCGGCCATGTGGACATCGCCGCGCGGATGGCCGCCGTCCTGCGCGACCGGGCCCGCCCCGCCCTGTCCGGCTCCACGGAACCGGTGATCGGTCTGATCGAGGGGCGCGGCGGTGTCGGCCCGTACGGACGGCTGATGCGCGCCACCCAGGAGGCGATGGCCGAGCAGGGCCTCGATCTGAGGATCGGCGAGATCGGCGACATACGCGCGCGTGCCGACGGAAAACTCACCCTGGACGGCACCCCGCTCGACCTCGTGCTCCGGAACTTCGCGGCGAGCCAGCTGCTCGACGACCCGGAGGGCCCGGAGGTGGCGGAGCCGTTCTTCCGCGCCCACGAGGCGGGCAGGACCGTGCTGTTCACGTCGCTCGAGAGCGGCCTCTACTCCCACAAGAGCGCCCTCGCCCTCCTCTCCGACCCGCGCCGGGCCGATGCCTTCGACGCCGCCGAGCGGGCCCTGGTCGAGCGGGTCCTGCCGTGGAGCCGGGCACTGCGCGCCTCCGGGCCCACCGAGCTCGTCGGGCTCTGCCGGGAGCGGCGGGAGCGGCTCATCCTCAAGCCAGGGGCCGGATACGGCGGCCTGGACACCTTCGTCGGCTGGGAGTGCACCGACGCCGAGTGGGCGAAGGCCCTGGACCTCGCGGTCGAGCGCGGCGGCTACGTGGCGCAGGAACGGGTCGTGCCGCACCCGGAGCCCGTGTACGACCCGGCGACCGGGACCGTGGACGACTGGATCGCGGCCCTGGGCTTCTTCCTCACCGACGAGGGCTACGCGGGCGCGCACGCGCGCGTGAACCGCGCCGACGGCGGCGCGATCGTCGGAATGAGCAGCAACCCGGACACCCGCATGGCCGGGGTGTTCACCCACCCGTGAGGGCCGGCGCGGCGGGAGGCGCTCCCGGCTCCTGGAGGGGTCAGTCTCGGGGGGCGTCGTGTTCGACGTACCGGCGGATCCCGCGCAGCGTCTCGGGGTGCGGTTCCTTCACGCCGTAGGTGCGGTCGGCGGTCACCGGTGCCACGGCGATCCGGCCGTCGCGGAACAGAGCGGTGGAGTCGGCGTCCTCCACGGTCTCGGTGCACGGATCGCCCGGCGTCTCCTCGCAGAGGCCGAGGCCGATCGCGAAGGAGTCCTCGCCGGTCTGCTCGTAGGCGTGCCAGACGACCTGGCCATGGCCGACGCGCGTCCAGACCGGGGCCCCGGCCCGCTGCCCGGCGCTGACGTCGGGATAGTCGACCTTGAGGGCGAACTCATGGGTGAGCAGGCCGCGTTGCCTGAGCCCCGCGACGAAGCGGGCGCCGAACTCGGCGTTGGCGCGGTAGTTGATCCGGGGGAAGGTCGTGTTCGTCTCGTCGCCGGAGGAGGAGAAGGCGATCGCGGGGACGTCCTGGTCGATGGCGGCCACGGCGGCGCCCACCGTCCCGGAGTCGTTGACCTGGGCGGAGACGTTGGGTCCCGAGTTGATGCCGGTGAGGACCAGGTCGGGGGCCTCGGACCAGCCCGCCTTGGCCTTCAGGCCCGCGCGGAGGGCGAGTTTGACGGTGTCGGCGGGGGTGGCGGAAGGGGAGTCCTTGGTGCAGGGGCCGTCGGCGAGACAGACGCCGTAGACCGGGCCTCCCGAGGGGGCCTGGGCGCAGTCGTCCTCGTAGCCGGCGGGCAGGGCGGTGCGGCGCTGGGCGGTGAGGACGCCGCCGTTGGTGACGGCGGTGCCCTTGCCGGACTGGACCTGCCAGGGCGCCATGACGACGACGTCGGCGCCGGCGGCGCACATCGCGCGACGGAGCTCGTACAGGCCGAGGCCGTCGGAGTTGCTCGCCTTCGCCGCCTGCATCGAGTCGTCGTTGGAGATCAGGATCCGCATCCCGGCGAGCGGGCGGGGGCCGGTGGTGCCGCCGGGCGTGGTGGCGTACGCGGTGACTCCCGCGGCGGCGAGCAGTACGGCCCCCGCGGACGCGAGTGCGAGTCTTCGCGTGGTCGGCTTCATCGACGACATGGGTGTGTTCCCTTCGGTGGGGAGGGGTGCCGGGCGGCGCTCCGTCAGGTCGCGCCGCCCGGCGTCGCGGCTCCGGGAGGGCCGCGAGTCAAGGGGGGAGGTGGATCCGGTGGGTCTGGTGGATCCAGTGGGTCCCTGCGGGCTCAGCGGACCGACTTGACCGGGATGACCGCCGCGGCCCCGGCCAGGGTGATGAGGGCGGCCGTGAGGTAGAGACCGTCGTAGCCGATCGCGCCGACGAGCGCCGAGGCCAGGAACGGGGCGAGGATCTGCGGGCCGGCGTTGGCGATGTTGAGGACGCCCATGTCGCGGGCCGCGTCGTCGGCGCTGGGCAGGACCAGGGTGACCAGTGCGGTGTCCACGGCCATGTAGCAGCCGAAGGCGAGGCCCATGACGACCGTGAAGACCAGCATGCCGGTCCAGTCGGGCTCGACGACCGGGACGAGCATCGCGATGCCGCACAGGGCGCAGGAGAGGGCGACCAGGGGCTTGCGGCGGCCCATGCGGTCGGAGAGCAGTCCGCCGAGGACGGTGGCGAGCAGGGTGACGCCGGCGTCGATCGGGGCGAGGAAGGCGACGGCCTCCTCGGGGTCGAGTCCTTCGGGGAGGGCGATGTGGTCCTGGAGGACGTACATCTGGAAGAGGGAGACGGAGAAGAAGCCGAGCATCATCAGGAAGCGGCCGATGAAGACCCAGCGGAAGTCGGCCGACTTCATGGTGTCCGCGAAGGCGGCCAACTGCTTGCGCAGCGGCACCGGTTCGCCCGCCGGTCGCCTCCGCTCCCGGACGACGGCGGTGAAGAGGACGGCCGCGCCGGCGATCACCGCGCCGAACACCAGGTGGCCGAGGGCGATGTCGGAAGGGACGAACAGGGCGGCGGTGGAGATGCCGACGGCGGAGCCGATCGGGGTGCCGATGCCGACCATCGCCGAGGCCAGGCCCCGGCGTTCGACGGGGACGCGGTCGGGGACGACGGCGGTGAGGGCGGCCTGGTAGACGTTCATCGCCGCCTGGACGAGGCACCAGCCGATGGTGACGAGCAGGACCGACCGGGCGGCGCCCAGGAGCGCGAGGGCGCCGAGGGCCGCCAGACCGCCGCACAGGATCCAGGGGTTGCGCCGTCCGGAGCGGTCGGAGAGCAGGCCCGCCATCGGGTTGAACAGGGTCGCGAAGATCGCGGCGACGCCGGAGACGAGACCGAAGTTGGCGACCTTGTCGGCCGGGTCGAGCAGCTCGACCTGGACCGGCAGGAGGACCGCACCGATGCCCATGTAAAGCATGTACATGGCGGCGTTGGCCACCGTGAGCATGGGCATCAGGCGCCACAGGGCGCCTCGGCCGGCGGCCTGCGGCTCCGACTCCGCCGGGGGCGCCGGCCGGACTCCGGATGCGTTCATGTCGTTCTCCTCGGCCGCGGCCCCCGGGAGGCGGGGCGTGCGACGGGTCATGCGTGAGCGGGCGGGTGGTGCGGTGTGGTGCGGGTCAGCTGTCGAAGCCGAGACCGAAGCGGTCGAGGGTGCGCAGCCAGAGGTTGCGGCGTCCCTCGTTCAGGTCGGCGCGTGCCATGGACCACTTGGTGATGTTGATGCCGATGGAGCGGACGGGCTCGGGCGGGAAGGGCAGTGGCTTGCGGCGTACGAGTTCCAGGCGGGTGCGCTCGGTCGACTCGCCCGCGAGCAGGTCGAGCATCACGTCGGCGCCGAAGCGCGTGGCGCCGACGCCGAGGCCGGTGTAGCCGGCGGCGTAGGCGACCTTGCCGTGGTGACTCGTGTCAATGAATACGCAGAAGCGGGTACTGGTGTCAATGGCTCCGCCCCAGGCGTGACTGAACCGAACTCCTTCCAACTGCGGGAACGTCGTGAAGAAGTGCTCGGCGAGCTTCGCGTACGTCTCGGGCCGGCGGTCGTGCTCGGCACGGACGGGACCGCCGTGGTAGACGGCGTCGTAACCGCCCCAGAGGATGCGGTCGTCGGCGGAGAGCCGCACGTAGTGGAACTGGTTGGCACAGTCCGCGAAGCCCTGGCGGCGCTTCCAACCGACGGAGGCGAGCTGCTCCTCGGTGAGCGGCTCGGTCATCAGCGCGTAGTCGTACACGGGGACGGTGTACGGGCGGTGGCGCCGGAGCAGGGACGGGTAGGCGTTGGTGGCGAGCGCGACGCGGCGGGCGGTGATCCGGCCGTAGGGGGTGCCGACGGCGACGACGGCGCCGTGTTCGGCGAGCGAGGTCGCGGGGGTGTGTTCGTGGATGCGGACGCCGAGGTCGAGGCAGGCCTGCTTGAGGCCCCAGGCGAGGCGGGCCGGGTTGACCATGGCGACGTCGTCCCGGTTCCAGAGGCCGCCGAGGAAGGTCGGGGAGTCGATCTCGGCGCGTACCGCGTCGGCGTCGAGGAGGAGGGGCTCGCCTCCGTAGCGGGCGGCGGCTTCGGCCTCCTCGGCGAGGCCGTC
>NZ_MWIG01000401.1:0-15807 GCF_002156145.1 Streptomyces sp. NRRL B-24572
CCTCGTCGCCGACGTCGCTGTGCCCGACGGCGCCTCCGGCGCGGGCTCGACGGGCGAGCTGATCGAGCTGGACCGGCGGATGACGATCGTCCGGCTCGGCCAGGGCGTCGACAAGACCGGGCGGCTGGCCCCCGAGGCCCTGGAGCGGACCTTCGCGGCCTGCCGCGAGTACGCCGCGGTCATCAAGGACCTCGGCGCCGAGCGGATCCGCTTCGTCGCCACCTCCGCCTCCCGCGACGCCGAGAACCGCCAGGACTTCGTGGACGGGGTCGTGGAGATCCTGGGCGTCGAGCCCGAGGTGATCACCGGCGACCAGGAGGCCGAGTTCTCCTTCACCGGCGCCACCGGCTCGCTGCACGGGGACGAGCGGCGCCTGGTCCTGGACATCGGCGGCGGCTCCACCGAGTTCGTGGTCGGCAACCGGCACGTCGAGGCCGCCCGCTCCGTCGACATCGGCTGCGTCCGGCTCACCGAGCGGCACGTCCGCCACGACCCGCCGACCGCCGAGGAGGTCGCCGCGATCCGCGCCGACGTCCGCACCGCGCTCGACCTGGCCGCCGAGACCGTCCCGATCGACACGGCCGACACCCTCGTCGGGCTCGCCGGCTCGGTCACCACGGTCGCCGCGATCGCCCTCGGGCTCCCGGAGTACGACTCCGAGAAGGTCCACCACTCCCGGATCACGGCCGCCCAGGTCGCCGAGGTCACGGACCGGCTCCTCGCCTCCACCCACGACGAGCGGGCCGCGATCCCCGTCATCCACCCCGGCCGGGTCGACGTGATCATCGCCGGAGCCCTTGTCCTGCGGGAGATCGTGGAGCGCGTCGGAGCCTCCGAGGTCGTCGTCAGCGAGCACGACATTCTCGATGGGATCGCCCTATCCGTGGCATAGCGGGCGCCTATCGAGCCCTCCTGCGACACCCCGTCGGAAAAGGTTCGTGAAGTTCTTCACAAGGAAAAGGGCCCTGATGGCGCCCGAGGAAGGTCATTAGGCCCTCCGAGGGGCGTCTCGGGGCCCTTTCGCAGGTCCGGAGGCCGATTCGCTCGATGTTTCCATCGTGTGAAGGAGGAGTCCGGTTCAGCGTTAACGGGGGCTCTCCAGGCCAGTTCACAAGGGGTGAACAACGTTCGCCCTTGCATCCCGGTTCCTTTGCAGCACCATGACATGGATCACGTGGGCGGCGGAGTGTAGCAGAGGTGCCCCCGAAGCTTGTGAAGGGGCGCACGAGCACCCCCCTCAGGAGGGGTGGATACTCGATCCCATGAGCACCACGGAGCGTCCCAGGATCCTCGTAGTAGGCGGCGGGTACGTAGGCCTGTACGCAGCTCGGCGCATCCTCAAGAAGATGCGCTACGCGGAGGCGACCGTCACGGTCGTCGACCCGCGGTCGTACATGACCTACCAGCCCTTCCTCCCCGAAGCCGCCGCCGGCAGCATCTCGCCGCGTCACGTCGTCGTCCCGCTGCGACGCGTCGTCCGCGGAGCGGAGGTGCTCACCGGCCGGGTCACCACCATCGACCAGGACCGCAAGGTCGCCACGATCGCGCCGCTCGTCGGCGAGGCGTACGAGCTGCCGTTCGACTACCTGGTCATCTCGATGGGCGCGGTCTCGCGCACCTTCCCGATCCCCGGCCTCGCCGAGCAGGGCATCGGCATGAAGGGCATCGAGGAGGCCATCGGCCTGCGCAACCACGTCCTCGAGCAGCTCGACAAGGCCGACTCGACCACCGACGAGGAGGTCCGCCGCAAGGCGCTGACCTTCGTCTTCGTCGGCGGTGGCTTCGCCGGCGCCGAGACGATCGGCGAGGTCGAGGACATGGCCCGCGACGCCGCGAAGTACTACCAGAACGTGTCGCGCGAGGACATGCGCTTCATCCTGGTCGACGCGGCCGACAAGATCCTTCCCGAGGTCGGCCCGAAGCTCGGCCAGTACGGCAAGGAGCACCTGGAGTCCCGCGGCATCGAGATCTACCTCGAGACCTCCATGGACTCCTGCGTCGACGGCCACGTCGTCCTGAAGAACGGCCTCGAGGTCGACTCCAGCACGATCGTCTGGACCGCCGGTGTGAAGCCGAACCCGGCTCTCTCCCGCTTCGGTCTGCCGCTCGGCCCCCGCGGCCACGTGGACTGCAACGAGAAGCTCCAGGTCAACGGCCTCGACTACGTCTGGGCCGCGGGCGACAACGCCCAGGTCCCGGACATGGCCGCGATCAAGGCCGGCGTCCCGCGCGAGCGCGCCTGGTGCCCGCCGAACGCCCAGCACGCCCTGCGCCAGGCCAAGGTCCTCGGCGACAACGTGGTGGCCGGCATGCGCGGCTTCCCGCAGAAGGAGTACAGCCACGCCAACAAGGGCGCCGTGGCCGGCCTCGGTCTGCACAAGGGCGTCGCCATGATCGTCATGGGCAAGATGAAGATCAAGCTCAAGGGCCGTCTCGCCTGGTACATGCACCGTGGCTACCACGGCATGGCGATGCCGACCTTCAACCGCAAGATCCGCGTCTTCGCCGACTGGACCCTCGGCATGTTCCTCAAGCGCGAGGTCGTGTCGCTCGGTGCCATGGAGACGCCGCGCGAGGAGTTCTACGAGGCGGCCAAGCCCGCCCCGGCGCCGGCCGCCCCGGCGCAGGAGAAGGCCAAGGCCTGACCCGTGGCACCCCTGTAGTACCGGCAACACCCGCAGTACCAGCAGTACAAGAGCAGTACACGCAAGGCCGTAAAAGGGCCGTCCGCCATCCGTGGTGCGGACGGCCCTTCGCGTGTTTTGCCGACTTCTTGCGCGGCGGCGGGACTGTAAACGCCTACGGAGGGTGTTCCCTTGGTGACGAGCATTTCTGGGGCACGAGATCACGGAGGTGTGCACCATGGCCGACGCCGCGTCGCGGCTGACGACACTCGCCGAGGAACTCCTCGGAGGACCGCTCCCGGTCCGTCTGCGAGCCTGGGACGGCAGCGAGTCCGGGCCCGAGGGCGGCCCCGTCCTGATCGTCCGCGACCGCCGGGCCCTGCGCAGAATGATCTGGAAGCCCGGCGAACTGGGCCTGGCACGCGCCTGGGTGGCCGGTGAGATCGACGTCGAGGGAGACCTCTACGAGCTCCTGGACCGCCTCTCGGGCCTCCTGTGGGAGCGCGGCGGGGAGACCAGGAGCCTGCTCGACTCCGTACGCGATCCGAGGCTCCGCGCCGCAGCCCGCGCCCTGCTGCGGCTCGCCGGGCCCCTGCCGCCGCCGAAGCCCCCGGCCGAGGAGGTGCGCGGCCGCCACGGCAGCCGGCACAGCAGGCGCCGCGACAAGCAGGCGATCAGTCACCACTACGACGTGGGCAACGACTTCTACGAACTGGTCCTCGGTCCTTCGATGGTCTACTCGTGCGCGTACTGGACCGAGGACGGGACGCTCGAGGACGCCCAGCGCGACAAGCTGGACCTCATCGCCCGCAAGCTGAACCTCAAGGAGGGCGACCGGCTCCTCGACGTCGGCTGCGGCTGGGGCTCCATGGCCATCCACGCGGCCCGCGAGTACGGGGCGAAGGTCGTCGGCGTCACCCTCTCCCGCGAGCAGGCCGCCTTCGCGCGCAAGCGGATCGCCGACGAGGGCCTCACCGACCTCGTCGAGATCAGGGTCCAGGACTACCGCGACGTCGCCGACGGCCCGTACGACGCGATCTCCTCGATCGGCATGGCCGAGCACGTCGGCTCCGCGAGGTACCGGGAGTACGCCGACGACCTGTACGCCCTCCTCAAGCCCGGCGGGCGGCTCCTGAACCACCAGATCTCCCGGCGCCCCGAGCCCGACGAGGACGCCTACGAGATCGACGCCTTCATCGACGCGTACGTCTTCCCCGACGGCGAACTCGCCCCCATGGGCCGCACCCTGACGACCCTGGAGGACGCCGGCTTCGAGGTCCGGGACGTGGAGGCGATCCGCGAGCACTACGCGCTCACGCTGCGCCGCTGGGTGGCCAATCTGGAGGCCGACTGGGACCGGGCGGTCCGGCTCATCTCGCCCGGCCGGGCCCGGATCTGGCGGCTCTACATGGCGGCCTCGGCGGTCTCCTTCGAACGCAACCGGATCGGCGTGAACCAGTTCCTCGCGGTGAAGACGCCGGTGTCGGGGAAGAGCGGGACGGCGCTGCGGCCGCGGGTCTGGCAGGAGCGCTGAGCATGGCGAAGGGCCGGGTTCCCACGGAAACCCGGCCCTTCGCGCGCGTACCGGCGGCTACTCGGCCTTGATCGCGGACAGCATGTTCAGCTTCGCCGCGCTGCGGGCCGGCCACAGGGAGGCGAGGACGCCGACCAGGGCGGCCAGGACCACGAAGAGTCCGACGCGGTCCCAGGGCACGACCAGACCGTAGCCGGGCAGGCTGCTCTCGAAGGTCTTGCCGAGGGCCCAGGCGAGGAAGGTGCCGAGACCGATGCCGACGATCGCGCCGAACACCGAGATGACCACGGCCTCCAGACGGACCATCCGCTTCACCCGGCGCCGGTCGAGACCGATCGCCCGGATCATTCCGATCTCCTGCTGCCGCTCGAAGACGGACATCGCGAGGGTGTTGACGACACCGAGGACGGCGATGAGCAGAGCCATGGCGAGCAGGCCGTACATGATGTTCAGGAGCAGGTTGATCTGCCCGCCGAAGGTGTCTCGGATGTCCTTCTGGTCGAGGACGGTGATGGCCGGGTTGTCACCCATGGCCTTGGCCAGCGCCCGTTCGTTCGCGTCGCTCGGGCCGCCGTCGGTGGAGACGAAGATCTGCGGGATGTACGGCTGCGGGTCGTGCGCGTCGAGGATCTTCGCGTCCACCAGGACGGGGGAGAGGAACTCGCTGTCCTCGTAGATCGCGCCGACGGTCAGCGTGTCCTTCTTCTTGTCCAGGTACTCGACCGGGACGCTGGAGCCGACCTTCAGGCCGCGGCTCGTGGCGGTCTTGTCCGCGACGGCGATCTTCCCCTCGCCGAGGGACGCCAGCGAACCGTTCACGACCTCGACCTTGAGGACCTTCTCGATGGCGCCGGGGGTGACGCCGGAGGCGGAGACGTACTTGCCCTTGAGGTCGAAGGCGCCCGCCTGCTGCGGGGAGACGGCGGTGACGCCCGGGGCCTTCTCCAGGGCCGTCAGGGCCTCGTGCGACAGGCCGCCGCCGCTGGCCATGGTGACCATGTAGTCGGCCTTGATCTGGTCGACGGTCATCTTGTCCAGGGCCTGGCCGGCGCTGACGCCGATGACCGAGAGGCCGGTGACCAGGGTGAGGCCGATGGCGAGCGCGGAGCCGGTGGCGCCGGTGCGGCGCGGGTTGCGGACCGCGTTGAGGCCGGCGAGCTTGCCGGAGATCCCGAAGACCGTCAGGAGGGGACGGATCAGGGCGATCACGGGCCGGACGAGGAACGGGATGAGGATGATGACGCCGATGAGGGTGGCGAAGGCGCCGCCCGCGATGGTCATGCGGCCCTCGTCGCCCCCGGTGTTCGCGCCGAGCACGATGAGGACGGCACCGATCGCGGTGATCGCGGCGCCGATCGAGTTCCGCACGACCAGGGACTTGGTGGTGGGCGTCGCGTGGACGCTGTTCATCGCGGCGACCGGCGGGATCTTCGCGGCACGGCGGCCGGGCAGCCAGGCGGCCAGCATGGTGATGACGACACCGACGCCGAAGGCGGCCACGGCGGGGGCGGCGCCGAGGACGAGGTCGCCGTCCGGGACCTTCATGTCGAAGGCGGCCATGCCGGAGCGCAGGGCCACGGCGAGGCCGATGCCGAGGACGTAGCCGACGGCGGAGGCGAGCAGGCCGACGATGCCGGCCTCGGTCAGGACGGAGCGGGTGATCTGCTTGCGCGAGGCGCCGACCGCGCGCATCAGGGCCAGTTCCTTGGTGCGCTGGGCGACCAGCATGGTGAAGGTGTTGGAGATCAGGAAGATGCCGACGAAGAGCGCGATGCCGGCGAAGCCGAGGAGGACCTGGTTGAGGGCGCCGAGGCCCGCCTCGATGTCCTCGGCCTGCTGGTCGGCGAGGGCCTGGCCGGTCTGCGCGGTGGCGGCCTTCGGGACGACCTTCAGGACCTCGTCGCGGAGCTTCTCGGCGTCGGCGCCGGGGGCCGCCGAGACGTTCATGTCCGAGTAGTAGCCGGGCTTCAGGTAGAGCTTCTGGGCGACCGGGGCGTCGAAGACGACGAGGCTGCCGCCCGCGTTGACGGCACCGTCCTCGGTGGTGAAGACGCCGGAGAGGGTGAACTCCTTCACCGGGCCGTTGGTGGCGACCCGGACCCGGTCGCCGACCTTGTAGCCGCCCTTGTCGGCGGTGTCCTTGTCGAGGGCGACCTGGTCGGCCGAAGCCGGGCCGTTTCCGACGGTGAAGGCGAGGGCCGGGTCCTTGCCGTCCTTGCCGGGGGCGAAGTTGGTGCCCTTGTTGGACCAGCCGACGCCGATCAGCTTGCCGTTCTTGTCCGGCACGCCGGCGAACCCGTCGACGCGCGGCGCGACGGCGGTGACGCCGTCGAGCTTCGCGACCTCGTCGACGGTCCGCTGGGAGAGGCCGGGGTTCTTGAGGGCCTCCTCCGGGTTCGGCCGGAGGCTGACCGCGACGGCCACGTCGTCGTAGCTCTTGGCCGACTGGCTGCGGAAGGCGTTGGAGAGGGTGTCGGTGAAGACGAGGGTGCCGGAGACGAAGGCCACGCCGAGCATCACGGCGAGGACGGTCATCAGCAGCCGCGCCTTGTGCGCGAGGACGTTGCGCAGGGCGGTACGGAACATTGGGTGGGTCCTGGAGTTCGAGGAGGCGGAGGGCGAGGGCGACTGCGCGTCAGCTCGTACGGCCCTTGGCGTCGAAGGCCTTCATGCGGTCGAGGACGCCGTCCGCCGTCGGGCGGAGCATCTCGTCGACGATCCGGCCGTCCGCGAGGAAGATCACGCGGTCCGCGTAGGAGGCGGCCACCGCGTCGTGGGTGACCATGACGACGGTCTGGCCCAGCTCCCGTACCGAGTTGCGCAGGAAGCCGAGGACCTCGGCGCCCGAGCGGGAGTCCAGGTTTCCGGTGGGCTCGTCGCCGAAGATGATCTCGGGCCGCGAGGCGAGGGCGCGGGCCACGGCCACGCGCTGCTGCTGGCCGCCGGAGAGCTCGGAGGGGCGGTGGCTGAGCCGGCCGGAGAGGCCGAGCATGTCGATGACCTGCTGGACCCACTGCTTGTCGGCCTTGCGGCCCGCGATGTCCATCGGGAGCGTGATGTTCTCCAGGGCCGTCAGCGTCGGCAGCAGGTTGAAGGCCTGGAAGATGAAGCCGATCTTGTCCCGGCGCAGCTGGGTGAGCTGCTTGTCCTTCAGGGTGGAGAGCTCCGTCTCGCCGATCCGGACCGAGCCGGAGGAGAAGGAGTCCAGGCCGGCGACGCAGTGCATGAGCGTCGACTTGCCGGAGCCGGAGGGGCCCATGATCGCGGTGAACTCGCCCTGGCGGAAGTCCACGGTGACATGGTCGAGGGCGACCACCTGGGTCTCGCCCTGTCCGTAGACCTTCGAGAGGTCCGTGGCGCGGGCGGCCACCGCGGTGGCGCGGGACACGGTGGGGGTGGTGGTCACGGGAGGACTCCTGTCACTGCGACGGTGATTCGGGAACCCCTCCATCGTGTCGAGCGTTATGGCCCCGGTCGTCCGCCCACGTGCCCGTTCCGGGGGCCGACTCGAGTCTGACCGGGAGGCCGTCGGGTCCTCCTGAGGTATGACGGCGCCCCTGAGAGGCGCCGCCCCGCCGACGTGACAGAAGTGCGGCGACTTTTCGTCATTCCAGGGGGTGCCGCTTTGCGCCTGCGACCCCCGTCACAGTTTGGCGAAACCGCCCCGACCTGCACTGACGCACCCTCAGACGTCAATAAAATAAGACAACATCGGACCGATGTTCCGCTGATCGGGGGAAGGCGTCCAGATAGGCTCATGTGCCAACGCGGAGCTTCGCGGCGACGCCCGGATGGTGGAATGCAGACACGGCGAGCTTAAACCTCGCTGGCCTTCGGGCCGTACCGGTTCGAGTCCGGTTCCGGGCACCATGGTTTCGCTAGTCCGGCAGCCGCTCCAGCAGCCAGGAGCCGTACTCCTTGGAGAGGAGCGGGCCGGCGGGGCCCGCCTCGGCGGTGATCGTCTCGTCGGCGATCTCCTCGTCGAGTCCGTCGTCCACGCCGCTGTCGGCCAGGCGCAGGAACAGCGGGATCCGCGGCCTGTCACCCATCCGGCTCAGCTCGGCCTCGTCCTCCAACTCGGGGGAGGCGCCGTTGTGGGAGAAGAAGAGCCCCGTCCGGTGGTCGATCCGCTGGTACTCCATGCCCGCGAGGGCGTAGCGGGCGGCGAGGGCGCCCTGCCCGGTTCCGCCGACGGTCAGCCGGGTGTCGCCGTACTGCTCCGCGAGCGCGCGCACGACGGCGTTCTGCACGCTCCCGCCGTCACCCGTCATGGAGCCGTCGGCGGGCAGGCCGAGCAGGACCAGGTCGCGGCCGCGCGCCTTGAGTTCCGAGAGGAGCGAGTACGAGCCGTGGTCCGCGCCCGCGGCGAGGTCGGCGAGCCCGGTGCCGGCGTCGCCGACCAGGAGCACGGGCCGGGTGAGGTTCTCGTCCGCGGTGAAGACCCACGCGGTCGCGTTGCGCAGGGTCCAGGTCTCGTTCGGTTCGGCAGCCATGCGGCACTCCTGTGGAGGGGGTGGTTCCGTACGGGGCGAGCCTGGTGGTGCGGGGACCCCGACCGCCGACGAAGATCGAAAACTTACGGGAAAAGATCCTCCTCGAGCACTAGGGAGTTTCTTTTGCCTACGCATTACTCTTGACGCAGGGTCGCGCCGTGCGGTCCGCCATGGAGGAGTGAGATGAGGAGCAGCAACCCGGTCTTCTCGCGACGGGGGTTCAGCCGCGACGCCGGCTACGCGGGCTTCAACGCGCAGCAGCCGCAGGCCGGGGGCCCCGCCGTCGGAACCAACCCGTACGCCACGGGCAACCCGTACGCCCAGGACGCGACGAACCCGTACGCGACCAACCCGTACGCCCCGCAGGACACCCGGCTCGGCGCCCCGCAGCAGGCCCGCGGCAACGTGATGACGATCGACGACGTCGTGAGCCGTACGGCCATGACGCTCGGCACGGTCGTGCTCACCGCCGTCCTGTCCTGGCTGCTGCTGCCGGTCGACCCCGCGAACCTCAACAAGTCGTACGGCATCGCCGTCGGCGCCGGTCTGGTCGCCCTGGTCCTGTCGCTGGTGCAGTCCTTCAAGCGCAAGCCGACGCCCGCGCTGATCCTGGGCTACGCCGCCTTCGAGGGCGTCTTCCTCGGCGTGCTCTCCGCCGTCGTCTCGACGTACATCGCCGACGGCGTGGTCATCCAGGCGGTCCTGGGCACGATGGCGGTCTTCGCCGGTGTGCTCATCGCCTACAAGATGGGCTGGATCCGCGTCACCCGCCGCTTCTACGGCTTCGTGATCGCCGCCGCGATCGGCTTCATGCTGCTCATGGTGACCAACCTGCTGTTCGCCGTCTTCGCCGGCGGTGACGGCCTCGGCTTCCGCAGCGGTGGCCTCGGCATCGTCTTCGGCATCGTCGGCATCATCCTGGGCGCCTGCTTCCTCGCCCTCGACTTCAAGCAGGTCGAGGACGGCATCACCTACGGTGCTCCGCGCGAGGAGGCCTGGCTGGCCGCCTTCGGTCTCACCATGACCCTGGTGTGGATCTACCTGGAGATGCTGCGTCTGCTGTCGATCCTGCAGGGCGACGACTGACGCGTACCGAGTGACGGAAGGGCCCGCCCGGCTTCGTGCCGGGCGGGCCCTTCCGCTTGCCGGGGAGGCGGGCGGGTCTCAGGCGGGGCGGTCTCAGAGCAGCCTGCGCGCCGCCCGCCGCAGGTCGTACTCGTGGATGATCGCCTTCGCGTGACCGTACGCCAGGTCGTGCGCCCCGCGGAGCCAGCTGACCCGCTCCTCGAAGCGGAGGAGGGAGGGGCCCTCCTCGACGGTGCGCATCCAGTCGGCGATCTCACGGCCGGTGCGGCGCGGGATCCGGGCCAGCAGGTTGCGATGGGTCTCTTCGGAGAAAGTGTGGGACATCGGCGCCTCCGGACGCTTCGTGCCGTGTGCTTCTCGGACTCCTTCCCGTCACCGTGCCGAAGCCTTCGGCCGTTGGCAAGGGGCCCGGGAGGGCGCGTAGGGTCGCGGCGTGCACGATACGACTGAACTGACCACCGCCGTCGAGCGGTTCGCCGACCGGCTGCGGGCGGCCCCGCAGAGCCGCCTCAAGCAGGCCGCGGCGGCCGAAGGGCTGGCCCTGGCCAGGGAGTTGTCGGTGCGCGCCCAGCGCGCCGAGGACCCGGACCGGGAGCCGCGGATCATGCCGGACGCGGGCCTGTTCGCGGTGGGCGACCAAGTCGCCGTCGCCGGGAACGATCTGGCCGAGATCCTGCGAACGGCCCCGGCCGACTCCCGCGCGGGGGAGCTGGACGAGGCCGTGAGGCTGGTACGGGAGGCGGCGGAGCGCTCTGGGCTGTAGGGGCCCCTGTGGTCCTTACGGGTCCTTACGGGTCCTTACAGGGAGGCGATGACGCGGTCCGCGAGGATGTAGACGTTCTCCTCGTCCGAGTCGCCGTACGAGAAGGTCAGGGCGAAGGCGCCGGAGACGCCCGAGCCGCCGAGCAGGACCGGGGTGCGGCCCGAGCGCAGGGCCTCCGCGAGGCGCTCCGCGGTCTCGCGGTGGCCGGGGGTCATGCAGAGCGTGGTGCCGTCCGCGAAGACGTACACGTCGAGCGTGCCGAGCGGGCCGGGGCGCACGTCGGTGAGCGCGGTACGGGTGTCCGCGAGCTCCTCCAGGCGGGCCACCGTCCGCTCGTGGTCGGTGACGACCGGAGTCTGCACCGGCACGAAGTCCGGGTGCGAGGGGTGCCGGCGGCGGGCCGCGGCCAGCTCGGCCGAGTCCTCGGGGTACTCCTCGAAGGAGTCGAAGGAGTCCAGCGGGTCGGGGCCGTCGAGCGCGGCGGCCTCCGCCTCCATGGCCTCCAGGGCCATCGCCTCCATGCCCACGAAGTCGGCCTGGCGCGGCACGAAGAAGGTGCCGTCGTCGACCGGGCCGCCCAGACCGCCGAGCAGGGACGGGGCGTCGGCCGCGTCGCGGGCCTCCTGCGCGGCCCAGAAGGCGCGCGCCTCGGCGAGCTCGCGCTCCCGCTCCTCGGCCAGCGCCTCGGCGACCGCGGCCCGTATCTCCGCGGCGGGCGAGGTGCGGGCCGCGGGGACCGTACCGCCGTGACCGGCGGCCAGCTCGCCCCGGAGGGCGGTGACCTCCTTGCGGAGACCGTGGACGGCGTGCAGGGCAGCAGCGCCCACGGCCGTGGCAGCGGCCGTGGTCAGCAGCAGGGCAAGAGACATGGCGCTCACTGACGTACTCCCGATTCCGAGTCGATCCCCCGACTTCCTACATCAGCTTGTCCTGGGGTGGCGCTCGCTGTCAGTGCATTACGTCACGAATTGGACAGGTATTTCTGCCAGGCGTTTAGTCCCGAAACGGCTCTGACCTGGGAAAACGAACTCCCCCGGGACGTAGGTCACATCCTGGGGGAGATTCGGTCACGGCTCGGACGCGGAGCGGTTGACGCGCTCGGCGCGTGGAGAGCGGGGGCTCTCGGCGCGAGGGCGTCAGAGCGGTCGCGTCAGCGCGGTGGCATCAGCGCCATGGTCATCAGCTGAGGCGCTCGATGACCATGGCCATGCCCTGGCCGCCGCCGACGCACATGGTCTCCAGGCCGAACTGCTTGTCGTGGAACTGGAGGCTGTTGATCAGCGTGCCGGTGATCCGGGCGCCGGTCATGCCGAAGGGGTGGCCGACGGCGATGGCGCCACCGTTGACGTTCACCTTGTCCAGGTCCAGGCCCAGGTCCTGGTAGGACGGGATGACCTGGGCGGCGAAGGCCTCGTTGATCTCGGCGAGGTCGATGTCGCCGATGGTCAGGCCGGCGCGCTTGAGGGCCTGCTTCGAGGCCTCGACCGGGCCGAGGCCCATGATCTCGGGGGAGAGGCCGGAGACGCCGGTGGAGACGATCCGGGCCAGCGGGGTCAGACCGAGCTCGCGGGCCTTGGTGTCGGACATGATCACGAGCGCGGCGGCGCCGTCGTTCAGCGGGCAGCAGTTGCCGGCGGTGACCAGGCCGTCGGGGCGGAAGACCGGCTTGAGGCCCTGGACGCCCTCCAGGGTGACGCCGGCGCGCGGGCCGTCGTCCGTGGACACGACGGTGCCGTCGGGCAGCGTCACGGGGGTGATCTCGCGCTCCCAGAAGCCCTTCTTGATGGCTTCCTCGGCGAGGTTCTGCGACCGTACGCCGAACTCGTCCATCTCCTGGCGGCTGATGCCCTTCCAGCGGGCCAGGTTCTCCGCGGTCTGGCCCATGGCGATGTACGCGTCGGGGACGAGGCCGTCCTCGCGCGGGTCGTGCCAGGTGGAGCCCTCGGACTCGGCGACGGCCTTGGTGCGGGCCTCGGCGTCGGCGAAGAGCGGGTTGTGCGTGTCGGGCAGGGAGTCCGAGTTGCCCTTCACGAAGCGGGACACCATCTCGACACCGGCCGAGATGAAGACGTCGCCCTCGCCCGCCTTGATCGCGTGCAGCGCCATGCGGGAGGTCTGCAGGGAGGAGGAGCAGTAGCGGGTGATCGTGCAGCCCGGCAGGTGGTCCATGCCCATCTGCACGGCGACGATGCGGCCCAGGTTGTTGCCCTGCTCGCCGCCGGGGAGGCCGCAGCCGAGCATCAGGTCGTCGATGTCGCGCGGGTCCAGCTCGGGCACCTTGGCGAGGGCGGCCTGGATGATGGTCGCGGTGAGGTCGTCCGGCCGCAGGTCCTTGAGGGAGCCCTTGAAGGCCCGGCCGATGGGCGAGCGGGCGGTCGAGACGATCACGGCTTCGGGCATCACGGCTCCAGAGGGTGCGGAGTGGGCGGACTGAACAGGAAGTTACCCGTACGTACCGCACGGGTCACCGCCGGAACGGTGTGACGCGGACCTCTTTTCTAAGCGAGCGCTCAGCCGCGGGCCCGCAGTGGCGTCACGTCTGGGTCGCGTCCTCCGGGGACGGGGACGGGGTCTCCGTGGGGACCGGGAGCCGGCGTCGGCGCCGGTGCTTCAGGAGGGCCCACGGGGCACGCGCCCCCGTGACCTCCGTACCGGCCTCCCGCGCCGCCTCCGCCGCCGCCTTCGCCACCGGCAGCATGTTCTCCCGCCGCGCCGGCTCCAGCCGGTCCGTCTCCGGCCAGACGCCGAGCGCCGCGCACAGCGTCGGCAGGACCGCCATCGCCGCCGTCGCGTACCCCTCCGCCGAGGGGTGGAAGTTGTCGATGCCGAACATCTCGCGCGGGTTCGCCGCGAACTCGGGCCCGAGGAGGTCCCCCAGCGACACCGTCCGCCCGCCCTGCTCCACCACCACGATCGTCTGCGCCGCCGCCAGCTGCCGCGAGGCCCGCCGGGCCAGCCAGCGCAGCGGCTGGTAGACCGGCTCGATCGTGCCGAGATCCGGGCAGGTGCCGACGACCACCTCCGCGCCCGCCGTCCGCAGCCTCCGCACGGCCGAGGCGAGGAGCCGTACGGACTCCGTCGGCGGCAGCCGGTGCGTCACGTCGTTCGCCCCGATCATGATCACGCACACGTCCGGGGGGCCGAGGGGCTGCGAGAGCAGCAGCGAGACCTGGCGCTCCAGGTCGTCCGAGCGCGCCCCCGAGAGCGCCACGTTCCGCAGGACCACCGGCCGCTCGGCCACCGCCGCGAGCCCGGAGGCGAGCAGCGCGCCCGGGGTCTGCCCCGAGCGGCGGACCCCCTGGCCCGCCGCCGTGGAATCACCCAGAAGGGCCAGCCGCAGTGGGTCGTCCGTGCCGAACGCCCGGCCGTAGAGGCCGTCCGCCACCGGCGGCAGCGGTGCCGGCGCGCCGTAGACCGTGCGCTTGGCCAGCTGCGCCTCGGCCAGGAGGAGGCCCACCGCCGCCACCCCGATCAGCCCGATGCTCCCGCCGCCGTACGCCGCTCCCGCCGCGATCCGCCGCGCCACCCTCGCCCTCGACATGAGGCCGTCACCTCCTTCAAGCCGTTCAGGGTCTAACTGCCCCGTAACCCGCTCCGACTACGCATACGCTGGCCACACCATTACGGAGACCCCGGAGATTACGGTGCAATTCCACGACTCGATGATCAGCCTCGTCGGCAACACCCCGCTGGTGAAGCTCAACAACGTCACAGCGGGCATTCAGGCGACCGTTCTGGCCAAGGTCGAGTACTTCAACCCCGGCGGCTCGGTCAAGGACCGGATCGCCGTGCGCATGATCGAGGCGGCCGAGGCGAGCGGCGAGCTCAAGCCCGGCGGAACCATCGTCGAGCCCACGTCCGGCAACACGGGCGTCGGCCTGGCGATCGTGGCCCAGCAGAAGGGCTACAAGTGCATCTTCGTCTGCCCGGACAAGGTGTCGCTCGACAAGATCAACGTCCTGCGGGCCTACGGCGCGGAGGTCGTGGTCTGCCCCACGGCCGTCGACCCCGAGCACCCGGACTCGTACTACAACGTCTCGGACCGGCTCGTCCGTGAGACGCCGGGCGCCTGGAAGCCCGACCAGTACTCGAACCCGAACAACCCGCGTTCGCACTACGAGACGACCGGTCCCGAGCTCTGGGAGCAGACGGACGGGAAGATCACCCACTTCGTCGCGGGCGTCGGCACCGGCGGCACGATCTCCGGCACCGGCAACTACCTCAAGGAGGTCAGCGGCGGGAAGGTGAAGGTCATCGGCGCGGACCCGGAGGGCTCGGTCTACTCGGGCGGTTCCGGCCGTCCGTACCTGGTCGAGGGCGTCGGCGAGGACTTCTGGCCGACCGCGTACGACCGGAACGTCACGGACCGGATCGTCGCCGTGTCCGACAAGGACTCCTTCCAGATGACCCGCCGCCTCGCCAAGGAGGAGGGCCTCCTCGTCGGCGGCTCCTGCGGCATGGCGGTCGTCGCGGCCCTGGAGGTCGCCAAGGACCTCGGCCCCGACGACGTCGTCGTCGTCCTGCTGCCGGACTCGGGCCGCGGCTACATGTCGAAGATCTTCAGCGACGAGTGGATGGCCGGCCACGGCTTCCTGGAGGACACCTCCACCGCCACCGTCGCCGACGTCCTGCGTCACAAGGAAGGCGCCATTCCCAGCCTCGTCCACATGCACCCGGACGAGACCGTCGGCCAGGCCATCGAGGTGCTGCGCGAGTACGGCGTCTCCCAGATGCCCATCGTGAAGCCCGGCGCCGGCCACCCCGACGTCATGGCCGCCGAGGTCGTCGGCTCGGTCGTCGAGCGCGAGCTCCTCGACCACCTCTTCACCAAGAAGGCCTCCCTGGAGGACCCGCTGGAGCAGCACATGAGCGCGCCGCTGCCGCAGGTCGGCTCCGGCGAGCCGGTCGCCGACCTGATGGCCGTCCTCGGCGAGTCCTCCGACGCGGCGATCGTGCTCGTCGAGGGCAAGCCGACCGGTGTCGTCAGCCGTCAGGACCTGCTGGCCTTCCTGGCCAACGGCGGCACGAAGTAGGCGGCGCGAAGCAGTTCGTGCGAATGGTACGAGGGCGACACGTACCCGCAGCACCCGCTTAACACGCGTCCGGCAGATTGGTGGTCGTCGACGTCACGGACTTCCGGAGCGGCTCCCGGGCCTCCACAGACGTCGCGGACGCGGTGACCGGCCCTGACCCGGGCCCGTGTCCCTCGCGGGGACCGTCGTCGTCCCGCCCCCCGGTGACGGGGGTGCGACGGTCCCCGCGCCCATCTTCCGGCCGGCCCCGCATCCCGGGGCCAGGGGGTGTCCG
>NZ_MWIG01000401.1:15816-17787 GCF_002156145.1 Streptomyces sp. NRRL B-24572
GTCCGTTCTCCCGCCTGCCTATCCTGCCTGCATATCCTTATGCAGAGTTTTCCGCGGGTGAATAGGTGAAGGGGGCGGCATGAGCGACAGCCCGGCCGGTCGGCTGCAGGCGCTCTTCGAGGGGCACCGGCTGACGCCGACGCAGCGGCGGATCGCGCACTCCATGGTCCGGCGCGCCGGCGACGTGCCGTTCCTGTCCAGCGTCGAGCTCGCCGAGCTCGCCGGGGTCAGCCAGCCGTCCGTCACCCGTTTCGCCGTCGCCCTCGGCTTCGACGGCTACCCGGCGCTGCGCAAGCACCTGCGGGAGAGCATGCCCGCGGCCGCCGAGGAGCCCTCGGGGCACAACGAGTACCAGCAGGCCGTGCTCGCCGAGATCGAGAACCTCCGGCACCTCGCCGGGCTCCTCGCCGACCCCGCGCCCGTCGAGCGGGCCGGGCGGCTCCTCGCCGGCTCCCGGCCGCTGCTCGTGCTCGGGCTGCGGGCCGCCTCCTCGCAGGCGCGGGGCTTCGCCTACTTCGCGGCCAAGGTGCACCCGGACGTCCGGCTCCTCGACGAGGGCGGCTCGATGCTCACCGACCGCGTCGACGCGGCCGTACGGGCCGGGGCCACGGCCCTGCTCTGCTTCGCGCTGCCCCGGCACCCCAAGGAGGTCGTCGAGGCCCTGGAGTACGCGCGCGGGGCCGGGCTCACGGTCGTGACCGTCGCAGAGTCGGCGTTCGCGCCCGTCGCCGCCCACAGCGACCTGCTGATCCCGGCCGCCGTCGGCACCGGGCTCGCCTTCGACACCGCCTGCGCGCCGATGCTGCTCGGCCGGGTCCTCCTGGAGGCCATGGCCGACGAACTCCCCGACGCGCAGGCGCGCCTCGAGGAGTTCGACACGAAGGCGGCGGCCCGGGGCCTGTTCGTCGAGTAGGCCCCGAACCGTCAGACCTCCAGCTCGGCCTCGATCTTCTTCAGCTGGTGGCGGGCCATCGCCAGGTTCGCGCGGCCCTTGTCGAGCGCCAGGTAGAGGAAGAGGCCGTTGGTGCCGCGCCCCTTGAGGAGCCGGATCAGGTGGTACTGGCTGCCGAGGGTGATCAGGATGTCCTCGAGCTCGTCCTTGATCCCCAGCATCTCCATCGTCCGGACCTTGGCCCGGACGACGTCGGTGTTGCCCGCCGCGGCCATGTTCAGGTCGAGCTCGTTGCCGCCGCCGATCATGCCGAGCGCCATGCCGCTGGTGTAGTCGACGAGGGCCGCGCCGATGGCGCCTTCGATCTGGGCCGCTTCCTTGAGGGAGGTCTCGGTGTTCGCCATGGTGTCGTACTTCCTTCTCGCGTGTTCGGGACTCGGTGTCAGTTCAGGTCTCTGCGTTCCAGCGCGCCGTCGACGAGTTCGCCTATCCGGGCACTGGACCTGCGGGCCTCCAGGTGAAGTCGTCCCACGTTGATCCGAGGTTCGGCGAGCAGCGTCAGGACGGCCGAGCCGCCCGCCGCGTACGTCGCCACGTAGCCGTTCTCGCCCCGTACGAGCAGTTCGCGGAAGAGGCCCTGCCCGGTGGTGTCGGTCAGCCGCTGTCCGACGCCGAGCGCCGCCGCGGTCAGCGCGGCCACGCTCTCCGCCTCGCCGTCCACGGTGTCGTGGGCGAGCACGAGCCCGTCGGCGCTGGCCGCCAGGGCTCCGGTGAGCTGGGGCAGTCGGGCCCGCAGCCGTCTGAGCTCGCCGAGCACCTCGGCTTCTGCCGTCATGAGTTGTCTCCTCTCGGCGCGCATGCGCAGGGCACGCCTCATCACAGCTGTGCCTCCAGGGCGTCACGGAGCCTGCGCAGCAGGGCGATGTCGGGATCGGCCACCGGCACGGCCGGCAGGAGCACCGGCGGGGGCGGTACGGAGTCGGGTTCGGGCGGGGTCTCGACGAGCCCGGCGGCGGCCAGGCGCCGCACGTCGAGGAGCGTGTGGAAGGCGGGCCGGCCGAGCAGCCGGGCGAGCTCCG
>NZ_MWIG01000402.1:0-4898 GCF_002156145.1 Streptomyces sp. NRRL B-24572
CGCACGGCCCCGTCGGCGCGGGCGGCGGCGGCAGCGCGCAGCTCGCCGCCGAGGACTCCTCCGCCTTCGGCGTCGGGGCGGCCGTCGCCGCCGGCCTCGCCGGCACGACCGGACTGGTCCTGATTCGCCGCCCGCGCCGACGGGGCCGTGCGGGGGCCTGCCGTGGCCGTGACCGCCGCCGTTGCCGCCGTTGCCATTGCCGCCGTTGCCGTTGCCGCCGTTCCCGTTGCCGCCGTTCCCGTTGTCCGGCGGGCAGTCGGAGTCGAACCGGAAGACCTTCGACTTCGCCGCGCCGTTCTGGCCCACCCACGTCCACTGGACCTTGTACATGCCGGACGGCAGGCCGGTGATGTCGTCCGTGTGTCCGTAACCGGTGCTGTCGACGGCGATGCTGCCGTTCTTCAACGAGGGGTCCTGGTTACCCGGCTGGCCCGGCTGCGCGTAGATGTTCCACTGGATGCTCTGCAGTCCGTCGAAGTGGAAGGCGGAGAAGCGGAAGAGGCATCTGACCTGGGGGTTGTTGGCCTCGCTGGTGTCGGGGGTGCCCGGGGTGTTCGGGTCGCCCGGGATGCGCGCCTGGTGAACCTTGACGTCACCGTTGTCACCGGGCGCGGCGAGGGCTGCCGGGGCGCCGGCGACAGTCACTGCGCCGAGCGCCAGGGTGGCGAGTGCCGCGCGAAGCAGCGTACGGGTGGGGGGTGTCGTCATCGTGGAGGTCCTCCAGTCGTGAGCACATCGGACGCTTATTGCGATAATCCGACTATCCGTCACAACATGGACACGAAGGGTGGCAACCCGGCGCGCCACCCTTCGACTTCCACCCGTCCGGCTCACTCCCGCCACCACGCGTGGCCAGGGCGCGGGCCGGTCCGGGTCAGATGATCCCGATGAGGATCCCCGCCACCAGCACGACCAGCGAGGCCAGCGCGGCCCACTTGACCGTGAACCTGGTGTGGTCGCCGAACTCCACCTTCGCCATGCCGACGAGCACGTACACGGCGGGCACCAGCGGGCTCGACATGTGCAGGACCTGGCCCACCAGCGAGGCGCGCGCGATCTCCAGCGAGGACACTCCGTGCGCCGCACCGGCCTCCGCCAGGACGGGCAGGATGCCGAAGTAGAAGCCGTCGTTCGACATGAAGTACGTGAGCGGGATGCTCAGCACGCCGGTGACCAGGGCCATGTGCGGACCCATGCCCGCGGGGATGGCGCCGACGAGCCAGTCGGCCATGTGCTTGACCATGCCCGTGCCGGTGAGGACACCGGTGAAGACGGCGGCGGCGAAGACCATGCCGGCGACGTTGAGGACGTTGTCGGCGTGGGCGGCGATGCGCTCCTTCTGCTCGGCCATCTTCGGGTAGTTGACGGTGAGCGCGAGGGCGGCGCCGAGGAGGAACAGCACCGGGATCGGCAGCAGTTCGAGGATCATCGCGGCGAGCAGCGCGACCGTCAGGCCGGCGTTGAACCAGTACAGCTTGGGCCGGAGCGTCGCACGCTTCGGGTCGAGCCCCTGGAACCCGTCACCCTCGCCGCCGGTCGCCGTACCGGCGCCGGAGGCACCCGTCGCCTTCCGGTCCCCGGCCTTGCCCGTGCCGCCGCCGCCCGCCGTGACCAGCACCGCGTCGGTCTCCGGGACCAGGACCTCGTCGAGCGTCAGGTAGCCGATGCGCTTGCGCTCGCGGCGCCCGAGGACGTACGCCAGGGCGAAGACGAAGAGCAGGCCCACACCGAGCGCGGGAATCATCGGGACGAAGATGTCGGCGGCGTCCAGCTTGAGCGCGGTCGCGGCACGGGCGGTGGGACCGCCCCAGGGCAGGGTGTTCATGACGCCGTTGGCCATGGCGGCGACGCCCGTCATGACCACCAGGCTCATCTTGAGCCGCTTGTAGAGCGGATACATCGCCGAGACGGTGATCATGAAGGTCGTGGAGCCGTCGCCGTCGAGGGAGACGATCGCGGCGAGCACCGCCGTACCCACGACGACCCGCACGGGGTCGGCCTTGCAAAAGCGCAGGATGCCCCGGACGATCGGGTCGAAGAGGCCGACGTCGATCATGACGCCGAAGTAGACGATCGCGAACATCAGCATCGCGGCGGTCGGCGCCAGCTTGCCGACCCCTTCGATGACGTAGTCGCCGAGCTGGGCCCCCTGCCCGACCGCGACGCAGAACAGCGCGGGAATCAGTACGAGCGCCGCGATCGGCGACATCTTTTTCAGCATGATCAGAACCAGGAAGGTCGCGATCATGGCGAAACCGAGGACGGTCAGCATGGAGGACACCTCACGTTCACCCTTGAACTGCCGCCGAGCGGCGGTGCGCATGACGGTAGGTGCCCTCTTCCGCTGTTAACAAGATGTTGACGCGTGAGCAATACGAGCAAAACCCCAGGTCACAGCGGGGGTGATCGACAAGGGTGCCCTACAGGGGTGACACCTCCACGGGGAAGCCGTTCAGGACGGCGGTGCCGGAGAGGGGGTCGATCCGGGATCCGTCGAGCAGCTGGTTGACGTTGACGCCGGGGCGCGCGGACGCGACGGCGAGCCGAGTGCCCGGCCGGTCGTGACCCCAGCCGTGCGGGAGGCTCACCACCCCCGGGCGCACGCCGTCGGTGACCTCCACCGGCACCTCCAGCTCACCGCCCTCCCCCTTGACCCTGGCCGACCCGCCGTCGACCAGCCGGAGCCGCTCCGCGTCCTCGGGGTGCACCTGGAGGGTGCAGCGGTTCGACCCCCCGCCCAGGGCGGGCGTGTTGTGCAGCCAGCTGTTGTTCGACCGCAGGTGCCTGCGCCCGACCAGCTGGAGGGTCCCCGGCTCCGGTACGGCGTCGAGGGCGGCGCGCAGCCGGGGCAGGTCGGCGGCGAGGGGCTCCGGGAACAGTTCGATCCGTCCGCTGCGGGTCTTGAGGAGTCCCGGCAGGCGCGGCTTCAGGGGCCCGAGGTCGATGCCGTGCGGGTGCGCCTTCAGCTCGTCGAGGGTGAGACCGTACGGGCCGAGCCGCAGCATCAGGTCGAGTCGCCGTTCGGCCCCGGTGGCCCCGGTGAGCCGGGCGGCGAACTCCTTGGGGTCCGTCCCGTACGCCGGCGAGTGCTCCTGCGTCACGGCCTTGGCGAGGGTCGTGTCGATGGCGAGGTCGTCGACGGCGGACGGCGGGGCCCCGTGCATCCCCGACACGGCCAGGATCAGCCGGGCGTGGATCTCGCACTCGTCCATGCGGTCCGCTTCGAGGGGGACGGCCGCCGGGGTGTAGCGGGCCTGGTCGCGGACGGCGAAGCCGTTGAAGGCGAAGTCGAAGTGGGCGCTCCGGGAGGGCGGCGGCGGGGGCAGCAGGACGTCGGCGTGGCGGGTGGTCTCGTTGAGGTACGGGTCGACGGCGACCATCAGGTCGAGGGTGTCGAGGGCCGCGTCGAGGCGCTCCCCGTCGGGCGCGGAGAGGACGGGGTTGGCCGCGATGGTGATCAGGGCGCGGATGCGGCCCTCCCCCGGCGTCTCGATCTCCTCGGCGAGGGCGACGAGCGGCAACTCGCCCTTGACCTCGGGGTGGTGCGAGACCCTGCTGTGCCGGCGGCCGAGGGCGAAGCCCCTGCCGGGTCCGGCGGGGCGCGGGGCGGGCGCGGTGGCGGAGAGCGGGAAGAGCGCGCCGCCGGGCCGGTCGAGGTTGCCGGTGAGGACGTTGAGGACGTCGACGAGCCAGTTGGCGAGGCTGCCGTACGCCACGGTGGAGCTGCCCATCCGCCCGTAGACGGCGGCGGTGGGCGCGGCGGCGAGCTCCCGGGCGAGGGTGCGGAGGGTGTCCGCGTCCACGTCGCAGGCGGCGGCGACCGCCTCGGGGCTGAACTCCCGCACCGCGGCCCGTACCTCCTCGACGCCCTCCACATGGGCGGCGAGCGGGCCGAGGCCGGTGAGCTCCTCGTCGAAGAGGGTGTGGACGAGGGCGGCGAGGAGCAGCGCGTCGGCGCCGGGGCGGATCGCGACGTGCCGGTCGGCGAGGCGGGCGGTGCGGGTGCGCCGGGGGTCGACGACGGTGAGGGTGCCGCCGCGCCGGCGCAGCGCCTTGAGCCTGCCGGGGAAGTCGGGGGCGGTGCAGAGGCTGCCGTTGGAGTCCAGCGGGTTGGCTCCGAGGATCAGCAGGTGGTCGGTGCGGTCCAGGTCCGGCACGGGGACGGCGAAGGGGTCCCCGAAGAGCAGGCCGCTGGAGACGTGCTTGGGCATCTGGTCGAGCGTGGACGCGGTGAAGAGGTTCCTGGTGCGCAACGCGCCGATCAGCAGGGGCGGGTAGAGGGCGCCGGCGATCGTGTGCACATTGGGGTTGCCCAGGACGATACCCACGGAGTCCGGCCCGTATTCCTCGACGAGCGGCCGGATTCGGGCGGCGATCGTGTCGAACGCCTCGGCCCAGGTGGCCTCCTGGAGCCTGCCGTCCTTGCGGACCATGGGAGTGCGGAGCCGGTCGGGGTCGGCGTCGATCTCGGGGAAGGAGGCCCCTTTGGGGCAGATGAACCCCTGGCTGAAGACGTCGTCGCGGTCGCCGCGCGCCCCGGTGACGCGACTCCCGTCGAGCGTCAGGGTCAGTCCGCAGGTCGCTTCGCAGAGGGGGCAGATGCGCAGGGCGGTGGGCATGGCGTCTCCCTGGGTGCGTCGGGTGACGCCGAGCCTACCGACCGGTAGGCACGGGCGGGAGGGGCCTGCGGAAGGTCACGAGAGCGAGGGCGCCAGGTAGGCGTGGAGCAGGCACCGCGTCTCAGCGACGAGGGCCGGGTCCCCGGCGGGGTCCGCGCGGAAGGCGAGCCGGACCAGGGCGTCGGCGGTCTCGACGCCGACGAGGACCTTCCGGTGCAGCTCCTCGTCGGCGGCACGGCCCAGATGGGTGGCGAGGAGCTGCACCGGAAGGTCCTCGTC
>NZ_MWIG01000403.1:0-754 GCF_002156145.1 Streptomyces sp. NRRL B-24572
CGCCGGGGCGGTGCACCCGCCTGCCCCGGCGCGAGCGGCCGGTCTCGCCGTCAGCTCCGGGCGAGGACCTTGACGGCGTCGGTGGTGATCGAGTCGCCGTGGCCGGCCGGAACGCCCCTCCCCCGTGCGGCAGGCCTCTCCTGTGGACTCCCGGGCGGTCGAGCGGCCCCGGTGAACCGCACCGGGGACAGGCCGGCACACGACCGGGTGTCCTGGGTCAGCCGGTGGTGGTGAGCACCATGCGGAACCGGGCCGCTCCGGAGAGCATTTTCTGGTAGGCCTCATCCGCCTGTGCGAGCGGCACGGTCTCGATGACGGGGCGAATTCCGTGCAGGGCGCTGAACGCCATGGTGTCCTCGATGTCCTGGGCGGTGCCGTTCGAGTGGCCGTGCACGAGGATGGCGGGCATGATCAACTGGAGCGGGGCGATCTGCAGGGGCGCCGGGTCGATGCCGATCACCACCAGCTCGCCGCGGGGTGTGAGCCCGTCGACGGTCGCCGCGATGGCCTCGGAGTTCGCGGCGGTGGCCAGCACGACCTGGACGCCCCCGAGCGACTGCAGGGCCTCGGCGACGCCGGTTCCCGCGGTGCTGTCGATGTAGTGGTGGGCTCCCAGCTGCTTGGCGAAGTCCGCCTTGTCCGGGCCGCGCGCGATCGAGACCGTCTCGAACCCCATCGCGACCGCGAAACGGACCCCGAGGTGGCCGAGACCGCCGAGCCCGAGGACAGCCACGCGGTCGCCCGGCCGGGCGAC
>NZ_MWIG01000404.1:0-20389 GCF_002156145.1 Streptomyces sp. NRRL B-24572
ACGGCGGGTCGGCGAGCGGGAGGCGCGGTCTCAGGACGGCAGGTCGGCGAGCAGAGGGACGCGGTCTCGGAACGGCGGGTCGGCGAGCGGGAGGCGCGGCCTCAGGCGAGGACGCCGATCCGGCGGTAGAAGCTGTAGGTGCGGCCGGCGATCTTCGCGTGTGCCTCGGCCCGGGACGGGTGGGCCAGCACCCGGGCCCGGAAGCCCAGGGGGTCGGGGACGCCGGCCGAGCGGTACGCCTCCACGCTGTAGAGCTGCTGGAGCGTCAGGTCGATGTACCCCTGGACGTACTCGGCCGCGGCCGTCAGCTCCTTCTGGTCGCCGTTGGCGAGCAGCCGGTCGTGGAAGGCCCGCACCAGCTGGCAGCCGAAGGCGATGTGCCGGGACTCGTCCTGGTGGTGGATGCGGTTGATCGCCCGGATCGTCTCGGGCAGCGAGTCGTCCGCCGCCATCCTGGCGTTGAAGTGGTCGACGATCTGCTCGAAGATCAGGATCCGGCTGAAGACGATGAAGTTCTCGAACTCCGCGGACAGTTCCGCGCCGCGCGGGAAGGCCATGGTCAGGTCCGGGAAGATCCGGCCGCCGTAGCGCAGGCAGAACTCGGCGAAGAACCACATGTGCTCGTTCTCCTCCCCCACGAAGTGGTGGAAGAAGCGGGTCGGCACCTCGAAGCCCGGCTGGTGGATGCGGTTGACCACCTCCAGGATCAGTTCCCGGATGCCGTGCACGTTCAGGCTGTAGAAGTTGACGCTCTCCCATCTGCCGAGCTCGCGCAGCTGGTCCTCGGTCAGTTCCTCCGCCAGGCCGGTGCCGTGCAGGCTGAGCAGCTCGTCGCTCATCCACTTGGCGCCCGGCTCGATCGCCTCGGGCCAGTCGAAGGTCTTGTAGGGGTTGTAGTACTCGTTCTCGGCGGCTTCGGTGAGCCGCTCGACCGCGGCCTCGACCTCACGGTCCCAGAGCAGGGCGGACGACATGCGCGAGTTCCTCTCGGTGGTCAGCGACCGGTGCCCTCGGCGAGCAGGTCACCGTCGGGGGTACGGATGCGGTAGTGGTGCGGGGCGATGACGTCGGTCCGGTCGGCCAGGGCGGCCACCACGGCACGGTGCAGGGCGTCCGGATCGGCGGTGGCGGCCTCGGGCTCGACCTCGACCTCGGCGAGCAGACGGGGGGCGTCCTGCCCCTCCTCCGCGACGGTGACCGTCGCCTTGCCGCCGGCGGCCCGGGCCACCAGCTCGGCGACGGCGGTCCGGTCGAACCAGCAGGCGTCGAGGAAGGCCCAGCCGTCGGGCCGGGCCACCGCCTCGACCGCCTCGCGCACGTCCACCGCGCCGTGCACGCTCTCCACCAGCAGGTGCTCCATCGCGAGCAGCAGCCGCTCGATCACCGGTCGGGGCAGGAAGGCGGTGTCCGCCATCAGGTAGAGGTGCAGGGTGTCCGGCGCGTAGGTGGCGTGGACGAAGTACTTGGCGTCCTGCCGGGGCCAGGCCCCGATGAACTCGACCGTGCTGCGCCGGGCCAGCTCGCGGAGCTGCTCCGGTGATCCGTCGGTCTCCGGCAGGGCCTCCCAACGGTCCTTCATCCGGACGTCGTTGAAGAAGGAGGAGAGGTCGAGCGCCACGCCGCGGCCGTGTTGCACCTCGGTGTGCACCCGGTCCATCGACGGCGGGTGGTACTCGCCGTAGCGGTAGGCGGACATGCTCGGCAGGAAGCAGCGGCGGACGGCTTCCTCGAAGGTGCCGCCGGACAGGCCGAGGACGAACAGCGCGTTCTCGGTCTGCGCCCCCAGCATGTCGCGCAGCCGGGGCTCGTTCCGGTTGCCCGCGATCAGCTGGAGCACGGCGGTGTCGTGGCCGGAGTGGGCGGCGATCACCGCGGCGGCGGCGGTGAGCAGCACGGTGCTGGTGCTCACCTCGCAGCGGGTGGCGAGCGCCTCGGCCGCCACCGCGGCGGCCGGGGAGTCGAGGCGCAGCCGGACGAACCGCTCCGGGTCCTCCTGCTCCTCGGCGCCGGGCCGCCGCGGGAAGTCGAAGTGCGAGCGCGGCACCCGGGTGAGCGTGCGCCGCCAGTGGTCGAGCGAGGCCCGGCCGCGGGCCGCGCCCTCGCCCTCCTGCTGGAACCGTGCCTGGTCGAGCGGGAACCAGTCCACCGGGCCGAGCCGCCCGCCGGCGAACAGTTCGGTCAACTCCCTTTCGAGGACGCGGATGCCGAAGAAGTCGGTGGTCTGGTGGGAGATCACCAGGAGCAGCCAGGCCGGCCCGCCGTCGTGTTCGAGGACCGCGTACCGCATGCCGAATTCGGCCGCGTGGTCGAACGACCGATTGGCCAACGCCTGGGCTCGCTCAAGAGCTTGAGCATGCGTCAGGTCCCCTCCGGCAGGACGCATGTCCACCGACACCTCGCCCTCGCCGTGGACTTGCTGGCGCGGCCCCTGGGGGCCGTCGGCGAAGGTGGTGCGCAGTGCCTCGTGCCGGTGGACCAGCGCACCGATGACGGCCACCACCTGCTCGGTGGTGTGGCCGGCCGGTACGGGGATCGCCCGGGGGATGTTGAAGTAGTGGTCGTCCGGGCCCAGCCACTTGATGGACTTCCAGATGGCGTGCTGCCCCCAGGTGAGGGGCGCGGCTCCGGAGCGGAGACCGTGGAAACGTACTCCTTCTGTACGCACGTGCTGTTCGGATGAATTCGGCATCGGCACCTCGTATGGACACGACGAATTCCCCTCCCGGGCGGTGGACCGGGAGGCGTGGGGAGTTTCGGGAATGAATCGTGGAGCAGTGCGAGAGACTTCCGGTGCGGAGTCGCAACGGCCTTTATGAGGCCCGTACGGCACGACTCGAAGGCACCTTCGACCACAGGGTCCGCTTCCCTGCCGGCGGACGGTCGAGTTTCACGGAAATCGCCGAGCAGCCCCCGTTGGATGATCAGCTTCCAGCGAGCAAGCTAGCAAGCCCCTCACGGCTTTGTCTAGACCAATCTGGAGCCGCCGATCATCCCTGATCAGCCATCCCCTGGCCTGGGCAAGCGAACTGACGTCTCATCATCCGAACACTTCCGGAGATCCCTTGCCCCACCGCCGGAGCGACTGGCAGGCTGACCCGGCCGACCACGGGGGGGGGGGCGGCGCCGAGCCGTGCGCACAGCACCTGCGGCATCCCTTTCCGCGGAATGGCACACCCTTCTCCCCAGCCATTCCCGGCCTTTTCAGCAGGCCGCGCGGAGGACGAATCCCATGGGCAAGGCATACGAACAGATCGATTCCGACCTGCGTGCGTTCATCGAGAAACAGCCGGTGTTCTTCGTGGCCACCGCACCGGCCGAGGGCGGCCGGGTCAACGTCTCCCCCAAGGGCTACTCCGACACCTTCGCCGTCCTCGACGAGCGCACCGTGGCCTACCTCGACCTCGACGGCAGTGGCATCGAGACGGTCGCCCACCTGCGCGAGAACGGCCGGATCACCGTGATGTTCTGCAGCTTCGACCGGCGCGCGCTGATCCTTCGGCTCTACGGCACCGGCCGCGTGGTCACCCCGCACGACGCCGAATTCCCGGGCCTGCTCGCCCGGTTCGGCCCCCACCCCGGGGTGCGCTCGGTGATCGTCGTCGACTGCGAGCGGATCTCCGACTCCTGCGGCTGGGGCGTCCCCCGGATGTCCCTCGACGAGGAGCGCAGCACACTCGACCGCTGGGCCGTGCGACAGGACGTCCAGAAGACGCGCGACTACCGGGCCAAGCACAACCGCACCAGCATCGACGGCATCCCCGGCCTCGCCGCGGGCGAGACCGACCCGGCGACGGCCCACTCCTGAGCGGGGCCTGGTGGCACTGCCGTACCTTATGCCTGACGGGGCGTCAGGCATAAGGTACGGCGGCGGGAGCCGAACGAATACAGGTCAGGGCTTGCACTTGAGCGTGAACGTCATGCTGTCCGAGGCGTCGCCCACAGCCACGCGCACCGACACCGTCGGAGCGGGGCCGCCCGCCGAGCGCGGGTTGGACTTCGCCACGAATGTCGTTTCGGTGGTGGGGGCCGTGAACTTCACCGTGGGGGTGCTCGACTTGGTGGCGGAGAACCACGTGACCTTCGTGTTCCCGGTTCCGGTCCCGGTGAGCGTGGCCTTGAACGTGACGCTCTGCGCCACGGAACAGTCGACGTCCACGGCGGGCGTGGTCGACGCGCTCGTGATGTCCACGTCCGAAATGTCGACGGGTGTGACGCGGGCCGGCTTGGTGCAGTTGACCGACTGCCGGTTCTTGTGGTTCTTGTCCCCGCCGAACTCCACGTGGTACGTGCCCTTCTTGACGTCCTGTTCGGTGAACGAGCCCTGCTGGTCGACGGAGGTGTTGATGCTCTCCGGACCCCTGATCTTCACCTTCTGGTTCGGCGTGAACCCGGTGAGGGTGATGTCGTACTCACTGGCGCTCGAGCCGTTGTCCAGCTTGCAGGCCGGAGCCAGCGGGGCCGCTGCCGCCGCGTCGGAGGCCTGTTCGGCCGAGGCGGCATGGGCCAGGGCCGGGGACAGGGCCACCGAGGCGACCGCGAGGGGCGTGAGAAGTGTGTAGCGAAGGTGCCGGTTCATGCGTTTCCCTCCTTGCCGGGAAAGCACTGCTGGTGAGGACGAACAAGGATCCCGGTGGAGTGCGCGGCCCGTAGTCGCGGCGCCCTGGAGTGAGCTGGCGGGAGGGCGGAGAGGGCGACCAGGGCGCCCGGTCCACGCCGCGTCGTTCCACCCGCGCGACGGGCTCTTTCCCGGTTCGCTCTGTGCCATGGATATGTCCTTCTTCAGGCTAGCGCCGAGTGAGGGAGGGGGCACGCCGAACCGGCCACGGCGGGCGCCGCAGGCCGTGACCTCCCACCCGTGCCGGGCAGCGCGATGCCCGGCACCGGGCGGCCGTACGACGACGGCACCGTCCCGGTGGACGTCGGGACCCGCCGCCCCATCGATCTCCCACCGGGCCGGGAAGCATCGCGCCTGGCCGCCCGGCTCGCCCGGCGGCCGGGGATCGAGGTCGTCTGCCGGGACCGCGCGCCGTTCTTCCCGGTGACACGCACGGGGCGGTGACCGGTGGCCCGGACACCGCCCCTCACCCCTCACCCACCCGCGTTCATCGCCGTACGGGCGCGGACGGCACTCCGACGACGGTCGGGAGAGGGCTACTTGCCCGTCCCCCCGAGGTGCGCCGCCCACGGGTAGTAGACGTAGTCGAACGCCGCCGGCGCGCCGGTGATCCTGCTGCCGAGCCACACGTCGTTCGTCAGCTGGATGCCGGAGAACATCGGGGTCGTCTCGTCGTGCAGCTTCTTCTCCATCTGCACGACCAGCCCGGCGCGGGCCTTGTCGTCCTTCTCGGCGACCGCCTTCGCGTAGAGGTCGTCGATGCCGCCGTAGCCGGACTGGTTGAAGGAGCCGCCGGACACCGCGGTGATGCCCAGCCAGTCGAGCGGGTTGGGGATGTTCGGCCAGAACTGCGTGTACAGCAGGTCGGCGTCGCCGCGCGTCGCCGGGTCGTACAGGTAGTTCGAGTAGCCGGTCGCGGGAACGACGTCGAGCTTGAAGTTCAGGCCGATCCTGTCGGCCGCGTCCTTGATTCCGACGCCGAGCTGCTGCGTCTCCGCCTGCTGCGGAACCACGAGCCTGATCTGCTTCGCCTTCACGTCGGCCGGAACGCCGGCGAGCAGCTTCTTCGCCTCGTCGATCTTCGGGGTGCCGTCGGTCCTGACCGAGTCGGCGTACGTGGTCAGCTCGTCCTTCGCGAAGCCGTAGACGGCCGGAACGGTCTGCAGTGAGGCGGGGGTGCCCTCACCGCCATAGACCTGCTTGCCGATGCCCTTCCAGTCGATGGCCGTCTGGAGCGCCCTGCGCACGTCGGCGTCGCCCATCGCGCCCTTCGTGTTCGCGACGACGAGCGTGACGGCGAGCGGCGCGGGACCCGAGTGGAGCCTGCCCGCCGGGGATGCCTTCAGCTGCGCCAGCGCGGCCGTCGGCGGCTGGTACGTTCCGTCGATCTGGCCGGAGAGCAGGCCGGAGGTGATCGCGGAGTCGTCGGTCAGGAAGGTGAAGTCGATGTCCTTCACCTTCAGCGGCAGCTCCTTGTTCCAGTAGCCGTCGTAGCGGCTCGCGCTGATCGACTGACCCCGCGTCCACTTGACGAACTCGTAGGGGCCGGTGCACATGACGCCGACGTCGGGCGTGCCGACCTTCTTGCCGTGCTGCTCGTAGAACTTCTTCTGGACGACGACACCGGCGTAGCTCGCCAGCTCGTCGTTGAAGAGGTAGTCGGGCTGCCTGAGCCTGACGGTCACCTCCGCGGTGCCCGTCTTCGCGATCGAGGCGACGTTCCGGTACAGGTAACCGTAGAAGCCCGTCTTGTCCGTCAGGTTGTGGTTCATGCTCCACACGACGTCGTCGGCGGTCATCGGCGAGCCGTCCCAGAAGGTGACGCCGTCGCGGAGCTTGTAGACCCAGGTCTTCGGATCGGGATTCGTGTACGAGGTCGCCAGATTGGGCTTGATCCTGAAGTCGGGCGTCTGGGCGAACAGGGTCTCGCACATGTTCGAGTTGATCATGTTCGGCGTGTAGTCGGCCGCGTGGAAGGGGTCGACGGTCTGCGGCTCGCCCTGGAAGACGTTCCAGGTGATCCTGTCCACCGAGCCCTTGCCCTGCGGCGTGAAGGTCGTCAGCGCGTCGGAGGACCCGGTGCCCTTGGCGCCGGTGCCGCCGCCTCCTCCGGAGCAGCCGGACAGTACGAGGGCGCTGGTGGCGACGACGGCGAGTGCGACTGTTCGTCTGCGCGGGCGGGGTGCGTTCATGGCGCGACTCCTGGTCAGTGTCGGGCGGTGAGGGTTTCGGGGTCCCATCCGGCGCGCGGGACGCTGTCGCGCAGCAGACGGGTGTAGGGGTGCGAGGGGTTGTCGAGCACGTCGGCGGTGGGCCCTTGCTCGACGACGGCGCCGTGACGCATGACGATCGTGTCGTCGGTGACCTGGCGGACGACGGCGAGATCGTGGCTGATGAACAGGTAGCTCACGCCACGCTCGCGCCGGATGTCCGAGAGCAGATTGAGGATCTGCGCCTGGATCGAGACGTCCAGGGCGGACACGGCCTCGTCGAGGATGAGGACGTCCGGATCCGCGGCGAGCGCGCGGGCGATGGCGACGCGCTGGCGCTGCCCTCCGGACAGTGCCCTCGGCAGTGCCGCGAGCTGTCGGTCGTCGAGTCCGACGAGCTCGGCGAGTTCGCCCACCCGCTTCCTGGTCCCCTCGCGGCCGAACCGGGCGTGCACGCCGACGACTTCCGCGAGGCAGTCGCCGACGCGCTGGCGGCGGTCGAGCGAGGTGTACGGATCCTGGAAGACGATCTGGACGTCCCGGCCCCGCCGACGGCGGCTGCGGGCGGAACGCGCCGGCCGGGTGCGGTCCTCGCCCCGGACCGTGATGCGGCCGCCGGAGGGACGCTCGAGGCCGATGATCATCCGGGCCGTGGTCGTCTTGCCGGAACCGGACTCGCCGACGATGCCGAGGGACCCGCCCGGTGCCAGGGAGAAGCTCACGTCGGCGACCGCGGTCGCCCGGGCGCGCCCCTGACCGAACGTCTTGGTCAGGTGCTCGACCACGAGCAGGGGTTCGGTCATCGCTGGACCTCCTCGTCCGAAGCGGTGGGGACGGGCGCCGGCGACGTCATCCGACCGCGCAGACCGGGCATCCGGACGCACCGGGTCCGTCCCTCGCCGATCTGCAGCAGGGGCGGCACCCCCGCCTCGCACTCCTCCTCGGCGAAGCGGCAGCGCGGGGCGAACGCGCAGCCGTCCGGCGCCTCGTACGCGGTGGTGGGGTGACCGCCGATCGCGGGCAGCCGCTCGACGCGCCGGTCGATCTCGGGGCGCGCCTGCACCAGCGCGGCGGTGTAGGGGTGGAGCGGGTCCTCGTGCAGTCGCCCCGATGCCTGACGTTCCATCACCTGGCCCGCGTACAGGACGATCGTCTCGTCGCACACGGCGCCGGCGAGCTCCAGGTCGTGCGTGATGAAGAGCATCGCCATGCCGTACTCGCGCTGCATGCGCCGCAGGATCGCCATCACCTCCGCCTGGGTGGTGACGTCGAGCGCGGTCGTCGGCTCGTCCGCGAGGACGAGCCGGGGCCGTGCGGCGACCGCGGCGGCGATCATGACGCGCTGCAGCAGACCGCCGGAGAGCTCGTGCGGGTACTGCCGCAGCCGGCGCTCCGGGTCCGGGATCCCGACCTCGGCGAGCAGTTCCTGCGCGCGCTTGCGGGCGGCGGCCTTCGGCATCCTGCCGTTGGTGCGCATCGCCTCGGTGAGGAAGTCGCCGATCGTGCGGACGGGGTTGGTGTGGGCCCGGGCGTCCTGGAAGATCATCGCGACGTCCTCGGCCCGGTAGGACCGCAGGGCCTCGGCGCGCAGGTCGAACACGTCGGCGCCGTCGAAGCGGACACCGCCCCGGACGTCGGCGCCGTCGGGGAGCAGGCGCGCGAGGGTGCGCACCGTCATCGACTTGCCGGAGCCGGACTCGCCGACCAGGCCGAGCGTGCTGCCGCGGTCGAGCGAGAACGAGACCTCGCGCAGCACGGTGCGCTGCTCGCCCGCGACCGGCAGCCGGACCGTCAGGTCCTCCACTTCGAGAAGTGCGTTCACGAGCGTGCCTCCCAGCGCTCCGTGAGCCGGTCGCCGAGCGTGTTGACGGCTCCGACCGTGATGACGATGAGCACGCCGGCGTACAGCGCTTCCTGCGGGTGCTGTTGGAGCACCCCGGCCATGCCGGTGCCGACCATCGCGCCCCAGTCCGAGGTCGGCGGCTGCACCCCGAGGCCGATGAAGGAGAGACCGGCGAGGTCCATGAGCGCGAACCCGAAGGCGAGGGTGGCGTTGGCGACGATCAGCCCGCTCACGTTGGGCAGGATGTGTCCGAGGGCGATCCGCAGCCCGTGCACGCCCTGGACCCGCAGCGCCGCGATGTAGGGCAGGTTCCGCTCGCGCAGCGCCGCGCTGCGCACGATCCGTGCGATGTACGGGACGTAGGCGATGGACAGCGCCACGACGGCGGCCGGCAGACCGGAGCCGAACAGGGCGGTCGCGAGGATGGCGAGGAGCAGACCGGGGAAGGCGAACACCGCGTCGACGACGCGCACCACCACCTGGTCGAACCAGCCGCCGAACCACACGGCCGCGAGCGCGAGGACCGTCCCGAGGAGCGTCGAGAGCGTCACGACGAGGAACGGTCCGATCAGCGCGGTGCGCGAGCCGGCGATGAGCCGGGAGAGCAGATCCCGTCCGCTCGCGTCGGTGCCCAGCAGATGCGCACCGCTCGAACTCTGGTACGCGCCGGAGAGGTCGACGGCGTTCGGGGCCTGGGGCGAGACGACCGGCGCGAGCAGGGCGCAGGCGGCGACGAGCCCGAGGAGCCCGAGCGCGACCCAGCCGGACGGGCCGATGCCCCGGGCACCGCGTGCACGCCGGCCGGCCTTGCGGGCTCCGATGCGGCGAACCGCCGCTGTGGCGCTCATGAGTCCTTCTTCCCGATCGACACGCGCGGGTCGAGCAGTGTGTAGGCGATGTCGATGAGGGTGTTCAGCACGATGAAGGCGGTGACGTACACCAGGCAGATCGCCTGGACGACGGGGAAGTCCTTCTGCTGGACCGAGCCGACGAGGAACTGGCCGAGTCCGCCGAGCTGGAAGACCTGTTCCACGACGACGCTTCCGGCGATCAGGCCCGCGATCGTGAGGCCGGCGACGGTGAGCACCGGCATCGCGGCGTTGCGCATCACGTGCCGGCGCACGACGGTCCGGCGGGGCAGGCCGCGGCTGATCGCCGTCTGCACGTGATCGGCGGACAGCTCCGCGCGGACCGCGGTCCGGGCGAGACGTGCGACGAACGCGACGGACGCGAGCGCGAGGGCGAGCGACGGGAGAACCAGGTGGTGGATCCGGTCGAATCCGCCGCTGCCGGCGCCGAACACCGGGAACCACTCCAGCTGGACGGCGAAGACGACGATCAGCACGACCGCGCCGACGAAGGTCGGCACCGCCATGACGCCCGTCGCGCCGGCCATGGCCGACCGGGACGCCCGGCCGGGCTTGAGGCCGGCGAGCGTGCCGATGAGCAGACCGAGCACGAGGACGATCGCCGCGGCCATGACGACGAGCAGCGTGGTCACCGAGGTGCGGCTGCCGACCAGCGAGGACACCGGCTGGTCGTAGATGATCGAGGTGCCGAAGTCGCCGTGCAGCACGCCGCCCAGCCACCTCAGGTACTGCTGCTGGACGGAGTCGTCGAGGTGGTACTCGGCCTTGATCGAGGCGATGGCCTCGGGGCTCGTCGTGCGGCCGTGCGTGAGATAGGTGAGGGGGCTGCCCGGTGCGGCGTAGAGCGCTCCGAAAACGACCAGGCTCGCGATGAGCAGGGTCACCACCAGCCCCGCGACGCGCACGGCGACGAACCGCACGATCGCCCCGACGGGCCGCTTCTCCGGTTTCGGCTCCCCCGGCCTCGTCTCCTCCGACGGCACGGGCGCCGTCGTGATCACGTCGCTCATCGGTTCGCCTCCGGCTGTGCGTGATGGACGACGCGGCCGCCCACGACCGTCCGCAGCACGCGCGCGTCGAGCAGTTCCTCGAGCGGCCGGGCGAAGACGTCCCGGTCGAGCATGCCGCGGTCGGGGGCGCCGCCCGGGATGTCGCCGTGCTTCCATCCGGTGGCGAGCACGCGGGGTGCGTCCGGGTTCTCGCGCGCCCACTCGCCGATGCGGCGCTGGATCTCCTCCACCGAGTCGGCGCCCCAGAGGTCGACCTGGGCCGCGGCCTCGCCGGTGCCGGCCACGTGGGCGTGGCCGTCGACGAATCCGGGCAGGACGGTCGCGCCGTCGAGGTCGTGGACCTGGGCGTCCGCTCCGGCCACCCGGGTCGCGGTGGCCTCGTCGCCGACGTGGGCGAACCGGTCGCCCACCACCACGAGGGACTCGGCCCAGGTGCGTCGGTCGGAGGTGAAGACGCGGGCGTTGCGGTAGAGATGGGCGGGCTTGGTCACGTCGTTGTCCATCGGGTTCCTCAGAACTGGTCGAGACCCTCGCGGGCCGCGGTGTCGGGGTTGCCGGCCCGGTATTCGAGGGCGAAGCCGGGAAGGTCGAGGGATGCGGTGAGCAACGTGCCCCACTGCTCGTGGCCCGGCTGGGACGCGTCGGCGTGGACGCACACCACCGCGGCGGCGCCGTCGCCGCCGCAGAAGGCGGCCGCGCGCTCCGGCGCGGAGTGTCCGGTCATGCCGCCGCGTACGGCGCGGGTGTGCTCGTACCGCTCGAGCGAGACCGTTTCGGGGGTGCCGGCGTCGCCGTCGGCGAGGCCGGCGTCGAGGAAGTGGTTGGTGTGGACGAGCCAGCCGTCGGTGTCGGGCTGCACCACGGCGAAACCGGAGGGCGACATCTCGATGGACGCCGCCGCGGCCCGGCCGTCGCGGTAGGTGGCGACGGTCAGCACGGTGGACGCGCTCACCTTCGCGGAGGCGATGATGTCGCGGGCCTCCGCCACCGTCGTCGCCTCTTCGAGGACGCGACGCGCGACGGCATGGACGGGCACGCCGCCGCCGGCGTGGTCGGAGCGGTGCCTCAGGATGTTGAAGTGCAGCCCGAGGCCTGCGTCGTTCACCCCGATCTTCGCGGCCGTGCCGAACTCGGTGAAGAGCTTCACCCGGCGTCGCGTTCCGGTGACGAGCGACAGCAGGAGACCGTCCGGCGTGAGCGAGTCGTGCCAGTCCCACGTCTGGATCGTCTCGGGCGGGCCGCCGGCGGGCGGTGCGTACACGGCGGTCGTGCACTCGCCCTTCCCGGGCGCGGGCGCGGCGGCGAGCACTTCGGTCCGTGCGCCGACCGCGGCCACCTGCCAGGGCTCGATTCCCGAGGCCTCGGCGATGCCGTCGGACTCCTCGGCCAGGCCCGGGTGCCAGGCGCGCAGGGCCTCGTGGCTGTGGGCGGCGATGTCGCGGACGATCGTCTCCGGGACGCCCAGGATCTTGAAATGCGCCAGGTAGCGGGCGCTGACGTCGCGTACCCGGTCCGCGTGTCGCGTCCCGATCTCGCGGCCGCGATCGTGGGGGTCGGTGCTGGTCGAGCGCAGTACGTGCAGCTTCATGTTGCTGTGAGACCTTTGCCTTGTGAGGCCCACCACAGGGCGGGACGGGCGACACGCTAGGTAGGTAAAACGTTTAATACAACGGTCTTCCTCACGTCGCTTTCCGCTTTCCTTGGAGGTCTCCGTGGCCCGGTCGAAGGGCGTCACCATCCGCGACGTCGCGCAGCGCGCGGGTGTCTCCGTCGCGGCGGTCTCGATGGCGCTCAACGGCACCGGGACGCTGAGCGCGGCCACGCGGCTGCGTGTCCGGGCCGTCGCCGAGGAGATGGACTACCAGGCCGACGCCCTCGCGCGCGGCCTGCGACGGTCGTCGGTCGGGGCGATCGGACTCGTCATGCGCTCACTCGACTCGCTGGGCGAGTACGCGCCGCGGGGCGTCGACGTGTTCTCCCGCTACATCGGCGCCGTCTCGGCGCAGGCGATGGACCGCGGACTCAGCGTGATGCTCGTGCCCGACCTGACCAAGCGCCCGACACCCCCGCTGGCGCTGTCGCTCGACGGCTACATCGTGACGATGCCGCACGTGGACAATCCGGTCGTCGATCTCCTCGAACGGCGCGAGATCCCGTACGTGACGCTGGGCCGCGATCCCGACCGCCCGGAGTTCACCGACTGGGCCACCGAGGACGAGCACCTGAGCTTCCGGCGCATCTACGAGCACTTCGCCGCGAACGGCGCCCGGTCGATCGCGTTGGTGCGCGGAACCGACCCCAACGCGTGGAACATCGACAGCGAGGCGACGTACCGCGCGTGGTGCGAGAACGCCGGGATCACCCCGCGCGTCTACAGGTCGGCCGAGCGCGGCGGCGAACGCGGCGGCGAGAGCGTCGCGCACACGATCGTCGACGACGGGGTCCCGGATGCGATCCTGTGCCACACCGGCCGCCAGGCGGCCGGAGTACTGGCGGGCCTCACGGCTCGCGGCGTCACCGTGCCCGACCGGACGATGCTCGCCGCGGCTTCCGACTCCGAGCACACCCGACACAGCCGCCCCGCGATCTCGGCGGTCGAACTCCACGCCGTGGAAACGACGTCGGCCCTCCTCGACCTCCTCCAAGCCCGCATCGCGGGCGAACCGAGCGCAGGCCCGGTCCTGACGACCTCCCGCTTCCGCGTCCGCGCCTCCTCCCGCCGCGCCCGCCCGGGCGCCTGACGGCTGCCCGGGCCGGGACGGGCTCCGGGCCGGCACCGCCCGAGGGGGACGGCACCGCCCGAGGGGGACGGCTCGCCGCCCCTTCGCCCGGCCGCATCGATCCCTTCGGCGAGGGCGTCGCGGGATCGAGCGAGTCCGTACGTCCTAGCGGCGCGGGGAGACGGGACGGCGCAACGGGTCAGGGCGTTTCGGGCTTGCGGGCCAGGAGACAGGCGTGCGGTCTGTTCGCGCGTCCGCCGGGCTCCTGTTCCAGCCGCGCGGTGACCACGAGTCCGGCCTGCTCCAGCAGGCCGGCCATGCGGTCCAGGGGCAGGAGGTACGACTCGTAGGACACCGGACGGCCGTAGCCGTGGGTCGGCCGCAGCCGCTCATCGCCGACGTAGTCCCCCCAGAGCAGACGGCCGCCGGGCGCGAGCGTGCGGTGGAACTCGGCGAACACGTCCGGCAGCCACCGCGGGGGCGTGTGATGGGTGGAGTACCAGGCCAGGATGCCGCCGAGCTCACCGTCCCCCGTCTCCAGCGCAGTCATCGAGCCCTCGGTGAACCGCAGGTCCGGATGGGCGCGCCGGGCCAGCCCGACCATCTTCGGCGACAGATCGACGCCGAAGACGGACACCCCGAGACCGGCCAGGTGCGCCGTCACCCGTCCGGGGCCGCACCCCAGGTCCGCGACCGGCCCCAGAGCGGCCGTCCGCACCAGTTCGGCGAACCCCGCCAGCATCGCGCGTGACAGCGGGTCCATCGCGGCCGGCGGCGGGACGCGTTCGACGTAATCGGCGGCGACCGTGTCGTACGACTCGCGGACGGCGGTCAGAAAGGAGGGCTCAGCCATGCGGGCGACCCTAGACCAGGCAACCGACGGGCCACGGCACGACCTTCAGCCGACCTGCGCGGCATCCACCGCTGCCGGCATCAGGCATCAGGCATCAGGCATTCGGTATTCGGTATTCGGTATTCGGTATTCGTTTACGACCCCGCTCCCCGCATTCAGAAGAATTCCGAGTAATCGAATGCACACATCCAGTCACGCCGGGCCCTCATGGTGACCCTCGAACGTACGGGATATGGTGGAATGTGAACTTTCGCGTAGAGCGGCCAGACCCACTGGGGTGGTGATCCTCACGAACGACACCGGCAGACGCAAGAAGGACGACCCCGAAGAGTCGGAGCCCGATACCGACAGCGGTTCCGAAACCGAGGAGGAGGTCGATTCCGACCCGGAGGCGGAGGTTGAAGCTGAGACTGATTCTCCCGAAACGGTCGACCGGGTGCCCCCTGCGGAGGCGATGCGCAACGCCGTCGAGCAGCTCACCGAACTACTGGGACGGAGTCCCGAATCCGTGTCGGCCCTGAGGCCGACGGAGAACGGATGGACGGCGCAGGTCGAAGTCCTCGAGATCGAGAGGATTCCGGAGACCACCAGCGTTCTGGCAAGTTACGAGGTTGCGCTCAGCGCGGATGGGCAGTTGCTGGGATACGAACGCGGCAAGCGATATACACGTGCTCAGGTCGACCAGAACGACCGCTGAACATGCCGCTCCTCTCCCTTGGAGGAGAACGTGTCTGTAGTACAACAGGGCGGAGCGCAGCCCGGACGAGCCGGCGGAACAGGAAGTCTCTACGACGTACTGGAGCTGATACTCGATCGCGGACTGGTCATCGACGCCTTCGTCCGGGTTTCCCTCGTCGGAATCGAGATCGCGAAGATCGACGCCCGCGTCGTGGTGGCAAGCGTCGATACCTACCTCCGCTTCGCCGAGGCGTGCAACCGCCTCGACCTGGAAAGCGGCAGGAAAGCCCCCGCTCAGCTCACCGACGTGGTGGAGAAGACGGCCGAGGGCGGGAGCAAGGGCAAGGCCAAGGGCGCGCTGACCGGGGCGGTGGAGGCCTTCACGGATTCCCTCACCGGTCGGAACGAGGAAGAGCGGGAAAAGCAGCCTCGCCGCCGCAGTGAGAAGCACGACGACGAACAGCCCCGCAGCCGCGAGCGCAGTTCGACGCGGCGTTCCTCCGAGGAGGGCGAGTGACGATGACTCTGTACGTCTATGCCGTCACGAAGTCGTCGCACCCCCTTCGCCTCGATGATCTGCCCTCGGTCGGGGACGGCGAGTCACCCGTGCGGGCAGTACGCGGGGACTCGCTCTGCGCCGTCGTGAGCGAGGCACCGGAGGACATCAAGGTGACCCGCCCCGATGTGGAGGCGCATCACGCGGTGCAAGAGCGGTTGTGGGAGGACGGAGCCACGCTGCCGTTGGGCTTCGGCTTCGTGGCCGCGGACGAGGACGCCGTCCTCGCCGTGCTCGAAGAAGGAGCCGAAGGCTTCACGAAGTCCCTCGAAGAACTCGCCGATCGCGTGGAGTTCAACGTCAAAGGGGTCCAGGACGAGGAGGCCGCCCTGCGGGGGATCGTCGACGAGTCGGAGCAGATCCGGCAACTCAACGAGGCCACGCGTGACGGCGGCGGCACCTACGACGAGCGACTCGAACTCGGCCGACTGCTCCACGACGAGGTGCAGGCCCGGCAGACGGCACTCGCCGAATCCGTTCTCGCCGCACTGAGACCGCATGCCCATGCGGAGCAGCTGACGGAGCCGTCACAGCAGTACTTCCTGAACGCCTCGTTCCTGGTCGACCGGGAGAAGGGTGAGGAGTTCACAAAGGCTGCCGAGGACATGTCCGATCAGCTGCCCGAGGGAGCCGAGGTCCGCATCCGCGGGCCGCTTCCTCCGTACAGCTTCGTCTGACGGGGCGGGAAGAACCGCCGGAGCAACCGCAGGGAGAGACCGTGGGTTTGGTGACGGAGATCGTGGCACTGCCTGCCGCCCCGTTCCGAGGGGTCGCCTGGGTGCTGGACAAAGTGGTGCGCGCTGCCGAGCAGCAGTACTACGACCCCGGCCCCGTCCAGGAGGCACTTGCCGCTCTCGAACGGGAACGGCAGGAGGGTCACGTCGATGAGGAAGAGTTCGAGCGGCGGGAACAGTCGCTCATGCAGCGTCTTGAGGAGATCCGGGCCTACCGGCTCTCCCAAGCCGGGCCGGACGGTACGTAGCCGACGCCCCGAGGGCCGACGGACCCGACCTTCCGGAACGGGAAAGAGGCGGGCTGAGGCGAGGAGAGAAGCATCATCATGAACGCCAAGATCGGCACCGCTCTGATCGGTGGATACCTGCTGGGACGCACGAAGAAGGGGAAGCTCGCGCTCTCCATCGCGATGGCAATGGCCGGGTCGCGGATCAAGCCCGGGCAGCTCGGGAAGTCGATCGCGCACTCTCCGTTCCTCAGCAATGTGAACCAGCAGGTCCGCGGCGAACTCGTGACCGCGGGAAAGGCGGCAGCCACCACCGTGCTCAACGCCAAGGCGGAGCACTTGGCCGACGCCCTGCACGACCGGACCGAAGGCATGCGCAGCGGGAAGCGGGACACGGACGAGGAGGAGCGCCCCGAGCGCGCGAAGGACACGGGTGACGGGCCGGACGACGAGCCTGCGGAATCGGACGAGCCCGCGGAATCGGCGGACGACGAGGAAGGCACGGACGAGGCGAGCCCGGCCGACGACGCCGAGCATGCGGCCCGCGACGACGAGAGCGACGCCGCGGACGAGGAAGAAGAGGAAAAACCCCGTGCGCGGCGCACGACGTCCCGCTCCGGCTCCCGCTCCGCCCCGGCGGCGAAGAAGGCAGCAACGACGAAGCGGTCGACGCACAAGACGTCCACGTCCGGAGCATCCAGGAGCACCCGCTCCGGCAGTAGCGGGAGGCGGGACGATGGCTGACAAGAAGGCTTCGGAACGGGGATCGAAGGGCGGCACGGGCACCACCCGCGCATCCGGAACGCAGAAGATGCTGGAACGGAACCCCGGAGCCAATCGCCTGGCGGAGGAGTTCGAGTCCTACCTGCAAGCACGTCTCGAACAGACGCTGACGGGCGTGGGGCACCGCATCGGCAGCGCGGCGGAAAAGGTGGGATCGGCACGCATCCACCCGCGCGAACTCCTCCACGGCGCCGGCGATCAGGGCAAGAAGCTGGTCGGGCACGTGACGCCCGGCAAGGCGTCACTCGCCTCGACCGCGTCCCACATCGCGGAAACGGCTTCCCAGGCCAAGGACAAGCTGTCCCATGCCAAGGACACTGCCGCGCACGCCAAGGACGCACTCGTCGACAAGGTGACTCCCGGTGGCTCGGACGAGCCGCACTCGTCCGCCACGAACGCGGGCCACAAGAGCCTGAAGATCATCGAGGACATCGACGTCGGGGTCCCGGTCGAGGAGGCTTACGACCAGTGGACCCAGTTCCAGGAGTTCAGTCGGTTCGCCAAGGGTGTGGTCTCCGTCGAGCAGGAGGACGACACGACCACGCAGTGGCAGGTGAAGGTCGCCAAGTCGACCCGTGCCTGGAAGGCGACCATCACCGAGCAGATCCCCGATGAGCGCATCGCCTGGAGCTCGGAGGGTGCCAAGGGCACGACCAGGGGTGTGGTCACGTTCCACCCGTTGGGCGAGAACCTGACCAAGGTCCTCCTCGTCATCGAGTACTACCCCAAGGGAATCATCGAGAAGGCGGGCAGTCTCGTGCGGGCGCAGGGCCGTCGGGCCCGGCTCGACCTCAAGGCTTTCCGCACGTTCGTCATGATGAAGGGCGAGGCGACCGGCAGCTGGCGCGGTGAGATCCACGGCGGCGAGGTGGTCTCCGGCCCCGACGAGGACGAATCCCGGGCCGAGCACGAGCCCGGGGAGGACTCGGACTCGGACTCGGACTCGGAAGAGGAGTACGAGGCGGACGAGTACGAGGATGAGGAGGAGCCGGAGGACCGGTACGAGGACGACGAGGAAGCGGAGGAAGCTGAGGAACCGGAGGAACCGGAGGCCCAGTACGAGGACGACGAGGAAGCGGAGGAAGCTGAGGAACCGGAGGAGCCGGAGGACCGGTACGAGGACGACGAGGAAGCGGACGAGGAACCCCGCACCCGTCGAAGCCGTAAGAGCTGACACCCAGGGAGCGAGGTCGAATCCGTCGTGGCTGCATCGGACCCCGCCGGCCCCTCGACAGCGCGCCCCCTGTCGCCGTACGGGCAGACACAGGGCGCGAACCTCGCGGACATCCTTGAACGGGTACTCGACAAAGGCATCGTCATCGTCGGCGACATCAGGATCAACCTGCTCGACATCGAGTTGCTGACCATCAGACTCCGGCTTCTGGTCGCCTCCGTCGACAAGGCGAGGGAGATCGGGATCGACTGGTGGGAGAACGACCCGGCCCTCTCCTCACGGGCCGAGCCCAGACGGGAACTGGAGGAGGAGAACGCTCGTCTCCGTGCCGAGATCGAGGCGCTCCGCGAGCGGCCCCGCTCTCGCTCCGAACTCCCGGAGGGCGGGACGAGCCGCCGACGACGTACGTCCGCGTCGGACACGGAACGCAAGGCCGCGGCACCCGAGCACAAGACCAGGCGACGGGAGACGGAAGCCAGGAAACGCCGCGCCCCCGCGGACGCGGACGCGGACGTGGACGTGGAGACCGACACCGAGCCGGAGAGGCGCCGGGACTGACGTCATGGACGGAGAGCTCAGCTACGCGTACGCCGTCGTGCGTCCCACCGCGGGTCTGACGGAGGGCCCCTTGACCGGTGTCACGGGCGTGGCCTCGGGAGCGGTGCGGCTGGTGGTTGCGGGGGCGGTGGCGGCCGCGGTCGGTTCCGTGCCCCGGGACGACTTCTCCGAAGCGGCACTGAAGGTCCACCTGGAGGACCTGGACTGGCTCGAGCGCGTCGCGCGGGCCCACCACGGTGTCGTGGAATTCCTCGCGTCGCACACCACGGTGCTGCCCCTCCGGCTCGCGACGGTCTACGTGGACGACGACCGGGTGCGCGACGTACTGCGACGCGGTGAGGAAACCTTCACGCGCATGCTGAACCGGTTCGCCGATCACGTGGAATGGGGGGTGAAGGTCTATGCGGAGATCCCCCGGGGCCCCGCCGCACCCGAGGAGGCCGACGCTGCGGCCTCCGATCCCGGGCGGACCTACCTGCGCCGGCGCCGGCAGCAGCGCGAGGACCGCGGGGCCGCCTGGTCCGCCGCGGCGGAGGCGGTGCGCAGGGTCGAGGCGGAGGCCGGTCAACTCGCCGTGGAGTTGGCGCGGCACCGTCCGCAGCAGGGTCAGCTGGCGGTCGGTACCGGGGAGAACGTCGCCAACGACTCCTACCTCGTGCCGGGCAGCCGGTCCGAGGAGTTCCGCGAGCGCGTCCGGGATTCGACCCGGGAGCTAAGCGGCGTACGAGTCGAGATCACCGGGCCCTGGGCGCCCTACTCCTTCGCGGTGCTCCCGGAACCGGAAGCGCCGGAAGAGGGGCCCCGACCGTGACGGCTCACGACGAAGCGGCGCTCGCGCAGCGGCAGGTGGCCCTCATCGACCTTCTGGACCGGCTCCTGAGCGGAGGCGTCGTCCTGACCGGCGACCTGGTCCTGTCCATCGCGGACATCGACCTGGTCAGGATCGCTCTGCGTGCCGTCATCGTCGGCGTCCAGGAGGACGGCCGTTGGGGCCTCACCATCCGGGTGCCGGGTGCCGGCCACGGACCGGAGGGAGCCGGCGGTGAGCGAGCCCCCTGACCGCACGAGCGACGCCGGGCCCGACCGACGGCGCGAGATCGCCGACGCGACGCCCGACCGACGGCGCGAGATCGCCGACGCCGCGCGGCGTGCCTTCGCCCTGCTTCCGGCGCGCGCGGACGAACTGTCGGCCGTCGAGCGCCGGACACACCAGCCCTCGCGCCGTCTCCGCGCGGACCCGGAAACCGTGGAGCGGGACCTCGTCACCCTCGTGCTGACCATCGTCGAACTGCTGCGCCAGCTGATGGAACGCCAGGCCCTGCACCGCGTGGACCAGGGCGATCTCACCGAGGATCAGGAGGAGAGGCTGGGCCTGACGCTGATGCTCCTCCACGACCGGATGATCGAGCTCTGCGAGCACTACGGCCTGACCCTGGAGGACCTCAATCTCGACCTCGGCCCTCTGGGCACGCTCCTGCCGCCCTGACGGTCCGCACGACACGGCCGGGGTCCGGCGCGGCGGCCCGTCCGAGGTGGCCGCCGGCGGTTTCACCATGACG
>NZ_MWIG01000405.1:0-19423 GCF_002156145.1 Streptomyces sp. NRRL B-24572
CGTGGCCCTGGCCGTCGCGGGAGACCGTCACGGTGATGCCGGGGACCTCCCGGACGGAGAAGCAGGCGCGGACGGCGTGGTCCGCGGCGCGCCGCCGGTGCGCGGTCACGGCATCACCCCCGTCGGGTCGGCGGTGCGCTCGGGCTGCGACGGGTGGCCGTCCGGCCACCACAGGTCCTCGGGATCCAGGGCGGTGACGCTGTACTTGCCCAACGCGCTGATCAGCAGCCGCAGTTCGAGGGCGATGCTGTCGACGAGGCGCTCCAGGCCGTGGTCCGGGTCCTCGTCGACGGCCACGAGGGCCGCCCGGCCGAGACCGACGGCGGTGGCCCCGAGGGCGAGGGCACGGGCGGCGCGGCCGCCCTCCCACATGCCGCCGGAGGCGAGGAGGCAGCCGTCGGGGCGGCCGATGCGGCGCAGGCACGCGGCGAGGGGCAGGCCGACGTGGTCGAGGAAGACGCCCGGCGCCCAGCCGGTGCCGCCTTCGGCTCCGTCGACGGTGACGGCGTCCGCTCCGGCGGACCAGGCGGTGCGGGCGGCGTGGGCGATGTCGCGGCCCGGGTGGAACTTCACCCAGGTACGGGCCTTGGGGAAGTTGTTCCGCATGAAGCGCAGCTGCTGACGGAGGATCTCGTCGGTGAAGGTCCCGGGGGTGGCGCAGCGCAACTGGCGCTCGCCGTCCGGGTCGAGGACCTTGCGGACCGTGAAGCGGCGGGCGAGCTGCTCCGCCTCGGCGCGGTCGACGACGGTCATGCCGCCGAGGCCGGGTTTGGCTCCCTGACCGGTCTTCAGCTCGAAGGCGAGGCGGCCGGACTCCAGGAGGGGCCGGAAGGCGGGATCGCTGTAGAGGAGGTTCCAGACCTCGGAGTCGGCGTCCTCGGTGGACTGCTGGACGACGACGCCGCCGGCTCCGTCGGGTGCGGCGTCGAGGTAGGCCTCGACGCGGGCGAGGAGTGCGGAGCGGGTGGCGTCGCCGGCGCGGCGGTAGCCGTGCACGGGGATCATGTTCTCCCCGATGACCATGGGGATGCCGAGCCGGGCCGCCTGCCGGCCGGCGTGGACGGCGAGGTCGCCGCTGCCGGCGCGGGTGGAGCCGAAGGCGGACAGGTAGAGGGGCAGCCGGGAGGTGAAGCCGCCGATGCGGGAGCCGAGTTCGACGTCGGTGAACTCCGGCTCACGGGCGAGGTCGATGAGCTTCTCCAGGCGCTGGGGCATGAAGACGGGCGGGACGATGCGCGCCCGGTCGAGCTCGTCGGCGGCGGGGGTCCCCGTACTCGGTCCGTACAGCTGTGTGCCGTACGCGGTGGGGTCGGGGAAGACCTCGGCGGTGCCGTTGCGGGCGCGGGCGCGGACCGCCCGCTCGGGGAAGCCGGGGGCACCGAGGGCGGTCACGGGGCCACCACCCCGGGGAGCTTCGGGTAGGCGCTGACCTGCCACAGGGCATCGAGGCCGGTGAGGAAGCGGACGAGGCGCTGCAGCCCCATGCCGAACCCGGCACTGGCCGGCATGCCCTCGCGGGCCTCCTTGAGGTACCAGGCGTACTTGGCGGGGTTCTCGCCGCTCTCCCGCATGCGGGTGACGATGGTGGCGTAGTCGGCCTCGCGCTCGCTCCCGGAGACGAGTTCGCCGTATCCGTGCGGGGCGATGAGGTCGAAGTTGCGCAGGACGCCGGGGCGTTCGGGGTCCTCCCGGTCGTAGAAGCCGCGGGAGCCCTTGGGGTAGTCGTTGACGAAGAAGGGACGGTCGCTCTCCAGGGAGAGGATCCGTTCGCCGGTCCAGTCGATCTCGCCGTCGGGGTTCTGCGGGTGACCGGCGGCGAGGAGCCGGGCCACGGCGTCGTCGTGGGTGCAGACGTCGTACTTGCCGGCGCGGACGTCGGCGAAGTCGCCCTCGACGACACCGCCGTCCCCGTCCACGGTCGGCGCGGAGAAGTGCAGCCGGTCCGGCCGCTGCGGGGCGTCGAGCCCCTTGGCGCGGATCTCCGGACGCCCGGCACCCGCAGGAACGGCGTCCTCCTTCGTGAGCGAGGGAGCGGACGCCTGCACCGGGACCTCCTCGACCTGCTGCTCGACCTGGACCTCCAGGTTGAACAGGTAGCCGACGGACTCCTCCTTGATGCCCTCCATCATGGCGGTGAACATGTCGAAGCCCTCGCGCTGGTACTCGACCAGCGGGTCCTTCTGCGCCATGGCGCGCAGGCCGATGCCCTCCTGGAGGTAGTCCATCTCGTAGAGGTGCTCGCGCCACTTGCGGTCGAGGACGGAGAGGACCACGCGCCGCTCCAGCTCACGCATGATGTCCGAGCCGAGCTGCTTCTCGCGCGCGTCGTACTGCTCGTGGATGTCGTCCTTGATGGACTCGGCGATGAACTCGGCGGTGATGCCCGCCCGGTCACCGGCCGCGTCCTCCAGCTCCTCCACGGTGACCTTCACCGGGTAGAGCTGCTTGAAGGCGTTCCACAGGCGGTCGAGGTCCCACTCCTCCGCGAAGCCCTCGGCGGTCTCCTGGCGGATGTAGTCGTCGATCGTGTCGTCCATGAAGTGCCGGACCTGCTCGTGCAGGTCCTCGCCCTCCAGGACGCGACGGCGCTCGCCGTAGATGACCTCGCGCTGCCGGTTGAGGACCTCGTCGTACTTCAGGACGTTCTTACGGGTCTCGAAGTTCTGGGTCTCGACCTGGGACTGGGCGGAGGCGATGGCGCGGGTGACCATCTTGTTCTCGATCGGCACGTCGTCCGGCACGTTGGCCATGGCCATCACGCGCTCGACCATCTGCGCCTTGAACAGGCGCATCAGGTCGTCGCCGAGCGAGAGGTAGAAGCGGGACTCGCCGGGGTCGCCCTGACGGCCGGAGCGACCGCGCAGCTGGTTGTCGATGCGGCGCGACTCGTGGCGCTCGGTACCGAGGACGTACAGACCGCCGAGCTCCTTGACCTCCTCGAACTCCGCCTTCACGGCCTTCTCGGCACGCTCCAGGGCGCCGGGCAGGGCCGCGGCCCACTCCTCGACGTGCTCGACCGGGTCCAGGCCCGCCTGGCGCAGCTCGGCCTCGGCGAGGTCGTCCGGGTTGCCGCCGAGCTTGATGTCCGTACCGCGACCGGCCATGTTCGTGGCGACGGTGACGGCGCCGCGGCGGCCGGCCTGGGCGACGATCGTGGCCTCGCGCTCGTGGTGCTTGGCGTTGAGGACCTCGTGCGGGATGCCGCGCTTGGCGAGCTGCTGCGAGAGGTACTCGGACTTCTCGACGGAGGTCGTGCCGACGAGGACCGGCTGGCCCTTCTCGTGCTTCTCCGCGATGTCGTCGACGACGGCGGCGAACTTGGCGACCTCGGTCCGGTAGATCAGGTCGGACTGGTCCTTGCGCTGCATCGGCCGGTTCGTCGGGATCGGGACGACGCCGAGCTTGTAGATCTGGTGGAACTCGGCGGCCTCGGTCATGGCCGTACCGGTCATGCCGGAGAGCTTGTCGTAGAGGCGGAAGAAGTTCTGGAGGGTGATCGTGGCGAGGGTCTGGTTCTCGTCCTTGATCTGCACCCCTTCCTTCGCCTCGATCGCCTGGTGCATGCCCTCGTTGTAGCGGCGGCCGGCGAGGATACGGCCGGTGTGCTCGTCGACGATCATGACTTCGCCGTCCATGACGACGTAGTCCTTGTCCTTCTTGAACAGTTCCTTCGCCTTGATGGCGTTGTTCAGGTAGCCGACGAGCGGGGTGTTCACCGACTCGTAGAGGTTGTCGATGCCCAGCCAGTCCTCGACCTTGGCGACGCCCGCCTCGTGGATGGCGACGGTGCGCTTCTTCTCGTCGACCTCGTAGTCGCCGGTCTCCTCGATGCCCTTCAGCGGGTTGCCGGGCTCGCCCTTGCTCAGCCGGGTGACGAGCTTGGCGAAGTCGCCGTACCACTTGGTCGCCTGGTCGGCGGGGCCGGAGATGATCAGCGGCGTACGGGCCTCGTCGACGAGGATCGAGTCGACCTCGTCGACACAGGCGTAGTTGTGGCCGCGCTGGACGAGCTCGTCCTTGGACCACGCCATGTTGTCGCGCAGGTAGTCGAAGCCGAACTCGTTGTTCGTGCCGTACGTGATGTCGCAGGCGTACTGCTCACGGCGCTGGGCCGGCGTCATGTTGGCCAGGATGCAGCCGACGGTCAGGCCGAGGAACTTGTGGACGCGGCCCATCATCTCGGAGTCGCGCTCGGCCAGGTAGTCGTTGACCGTGATCAGGTGCACGCCCTTGCCGGAGAGCGCGTTGAGGTACGCCGGGAGGGTACCCACGAGGGTCTTGCCCTCACCGGTCTTCATCTCGGCGACGTGGCCGAGGTGGAGGGCGGCGCCGCCCATCAGCTGGACGTCGTAGTGGCGCTGGCCGAGGACGCGCTTGGCGGCCTCGCGGACGGTCGCGAAGGCCTCCGGCATCAGGTCGTCGAGGCTCTCGCCGTCGGCGTACCGCTGCTTGTACTCCTCGGTGAGCGCCCGCAGGTCGGCGTCGGAGAGGTTGACGAAGTCCTCTTCGATGGAGTTGACCTGGTCCGCGATGCGGTGCAGTTTGCGCAGGATCTTGCCTTCGCCTGCACGCATGAGCTTGTTGAAGACGGACACTGAGGCTGGTCTCCTTGCCGGTCGGGCCTGGCACTGGGTCTTGTGATGGACGCGAGCGCGGGCACGGCAGGTGGTCCCCACCGCAACGGCCATCGTAAGCGAGACCGCCCTCACACAGGGAGGCCCGCAGTGCCGGAGCCGTACGCCCGCCCGTAAAGAGAACGCACGAGGTGGGCGGAAGGTGCCGCCCCATCCGAAAAGTGTTCGCTTCCGGTCCACGAGGTCAGCACAATCCCGGCATGGAACCGATCACCCTCACCACCGACCGGCTGCGACTGCGGATCCCCGCCCCCGAGGACGTCGACGCCGTGTACGCGATCTGCCAGGACCCCGACATCCGCCGGTGGACGACCGTCCCGGACCCCTACAAGCGCGAGGACGCGGAGTTCTTCGCGGAGCGGCTGGTCCCGGACGGCTGGCGCGAGGACACCGAGTACACCTTCGTCGCGGAGCCCGTGGAGGGCGGCCCGCTGTTCGCCGCGGCCACCCTGTCCAGTCGCGGCGCGGGCGTCTGGGAGGTCGGCTACTGGCTGGCGAAGGAGCACCGCGGCGCCGGCCACATGACCGAGATCGTCCGCGCCCTCGCCCACTGGGCCTTCACCGGCCTCGGCTGCACCCGCCTGGTCTGGCGCGCCGAGGTCGGCAACACCGGCTCGCGCGCGGTGGCCGAGCGGGTCGGCTTCGTCGTCGAGGGCGTGCAGCGCGCCGCCCTGGCCAACAAGGGCACGCTCCGGGACGCCTGGGCCGGCGCCCTGCTCCCGTCCGACTTCGGCCTGCCGAGCCCCCTGCCGTACCTCCCGGCCCCCGCCGCCTGAGCGCTCCCGTTGTCAGTGCCGGGGCCTAGGGTGCGGTCCATGACGACTGCGCCGCGCCCCGCCGCCGAACTGTCCGCCGACGAAGCCCGCAGGATCGCCCTGCGCGCCCAGGGGTTCCTGGGCGCGCCCGACCGCAGGGCCGGGGTGCGCGGGGTCCTCCGGTCGCTCGGCCAGGTCCAGCTGGACACCATCTCGGTCCTGGCCCGCTCGCACGAGCTCATTCCGTACGCCCGCCTGGGCGCCGTGGGCCGCCCGACCGTGGAGGAGGCGTACTGGACGGGCGTGTCCACCGGCGCGTCTCCGACACGACCCCACGCCTTCGAGTACTGGTCGCACGCCGCCTGCATCCTGCCCGTCGAGGAGTGGCCGCACTTCGCCTTCCGCCGGCGCGCCTACCGCGGCCGCCCGCACTGGAGCCACGAGCTGTCGGCCGGGGCGTACGACAAGGTCATCGACCAGCTGCGGGCCGAGGGGCCGCTGACGGCGACCGAACTGGGCGGCGCGAAGAACAAGGGCGAGTGGTGGGACTGGTCCGACAGCAAGATCGCCGTCGAGCGGGCCCTGATGTACGGCGAGGTGGTCGTCACGGAGCGGCGTGGCTGGAAGCGGGTGTACGACCTGGCCGAGCGGGCGATCCCGCAGGCCCTGCTCCACGACGAGCTGGACGACGCCGAGTGCGTGCGGCGCCTGGTGCGGCAGGCGGGCGAGGCCCTCGGCGTGGGCACGCGCGCGGACATCGCCGACTACCACCGGATCAAGGCCGAGCAGTTCGACGCGGCGGTGGAGGCCTCGGGTCTGGTGCCGGTGACGGTGGCGGGCTGGGGGAAGCCCGCGTGGGCGGATCCGGCGGCGCTCGCCACCGAGCCGCGCGGCCGGCACCGGACGACGCTGCTCTCGCCGTTCGACTCGCTGATCTGGGAACGGCCGCGTACGGAGCGGATCTTCGGCTTCACGCACCGCCTGGAGGCGTACGTGCCGAAGCAGAAGCGGATCCACGGCTACTTCGCGATGCCGGTGCTCGCCGGGGGCCGCCTGGTGGGCCGGGTGGACCCGGCGCGGGAGGGCAGGACGCTGGTGGCGAAGCAGGTCTCCCTCGACGGCCCCAAGGCCGTGCCCGCGGTGGCGAAGGCGCTGCGCGAGGCGGCCGAATGGGTGGGCTGCGACGCGGTGACGGTGGAGCGGATGGACCGCCCGGAACTGCTGCCCGAGCTGCTCAAGGCTCTCGCCTGAGGGTCAGCGGATCTCCAGGATCTTCTCCCGCATCGCACTGCATCCCCCGGGGGGACGACCCCCGGACCCCCAGCAGGAGCGCCTCGCGGTGGAACTTCAGCGGATCTCCAGGATCTTCTCCCGCATCGCACTGCATCCCCCGGGGGACGACCCCCGGACCCCCAGCAGGAGCGCCTCGCGGTGGAGCCTCAGCGGATCTCCAGGATCTTCTCCCGCATCGCGTAGACCACGGCCTCCATCCGGGAGTGCAGTTGCAGCTTCTCCAGGATGTTCCGGACGTGGTTCTTCACCGTGTTCTCGGAGATGAACAGCTCCTTGGCGATGTCCCGGTTGTTCATCCCGGTCGCGACGAGCTTGAGGACCTCCAGCTCACGGTCGGTCAGCCGGGGCGCGGGCACGAGCCGGCGCTCGTCGGTGCGCTGGATCATCGACTTGAACTCGGTGAGGAGCTTGGAGGCCATCGACGGGCTGATCTGCGACTGCCCGTCCGCGACCGCGCGGATCGCGGTGGCGACCTCGTCGGTGGAGATCTCCTTGAGGAGGTAGCCGGTGGCCCCCGCCTTGATCGCGTCGTAGAGGTCGGCCTCCTCGTCGCTGATCGTCAGCATGATGATCTTCGCGCTGGGGGCCACCTCCTTGATGGAGGTGCACGCCTCGATGCCGCCGCGCCGGGGCATCCGTACGTCCATCAGGACGATGTCGGGCAGCAGATCGGCGGCCTTGTCGACGGCCTCGGCGCCGTCACCGGCCTCGCCGACGACCTGGATGTCCTCTTCCTGGGCGAGGACGATCTCGAGTCCACGCCGGAAGAGGGCATGGTCGTCCACGACGAGGACCCGGATCGGCTCCTTGCGGAATGCGGCGTTGTCCGAATCCGATCCCTCCGGGATCGGACCGCCGTGCTCGCGCCCGCTGAGCACCGGCCCGAAGCTGTCCGCCATCGTTCCTCCCCCTGAAGGCCGTGGCCTGAATTCGTTTCCAGTCCTCCAACCCGTACGCGCTCGGCACCGGTTGGCGTGCACGCCATAGTTTCATGCCCGGGCGACGACGGGGCGATCCGCGGACGCACGGGGGTGCCCCTGGGGGCGCGAAGTGCGCTCCAGGGGCACCGAGAGGGACACCTCAGTTCGGAGGGCGGTACGGGGCGACGGTCAGCCGCCGAGCGCACCGCCGGCGCCGCCGCCCTCGGCGAGCGGGTCGCTCTCCAGGTGGATGACGCCGTAGTCGTACGCGTGCCGCCGGTAGACGACGCTCGGCTGCTTGGTGTCCGAGTCGACGAAGAGGTAGAAGTCGTGCCCGACCAGCTCCATCTCGTAGAGCGCCTGGTCGAGCGTCATCGGCGCGGCCCGGTGGGTCTTCTCCCGGACCACGAGCGGGCCTTCGCCCTCGACCTTGATGGGGCCCATCATCGTGGTGGGCACCTTGTCGGTCTCGTCCACGGCCAGTTGGCCGTCTCCGTTGAGCTGGGCGGCGCCGGGTACCACGTCTCCCACCTCCGCCGCGGACAACCGGCCGCTGCCACGGCGGGTGTACCGCTTGTCGTGCTGCTTGCGCAGTCGCGCCTCGAGCTTGCCGTGGGCGAGGTCGAGCGCTGCGTACGGGTCGCCTGCCGCAGCTTCCGCCCGGATCACCGGGCCTCGGGAATGGACGGTGATCTCCACGCGGTCGGACCGGTCGGCCTGCCGCGGGTTGGTCTCCTTGGACACCTCGACGTCGAGGCTGATCACCTTGCCGTCGAGCTTCTGGATCTTCTCCAGGTTCAGCTTCTCGGCCACGTGCTTGCGGAACCGCTCGGGCACCTCGGTCTTGCGGCCCTTGACGACGATGTCCACGCAGAACTCCGTTCCCGGATCGCCCGGATCGGCTCCTTGGCCGGCGGGCATCTCCCTTTGCACCAGACTCCGGTGGTTACCGGAGCTCGGACTTGGCGACTTCGCCCTCCTCCTCCCCAGTCGACAAGATCCCCACCCCATCGACAAGAGGTTAATTCGCCCTGAACTCCTGTCCTGTAGGCGCAACCATGTATTCGGTGAGGCGATGGCATTCACCATTCCTCACAACCGAACATAGCCCCTTCGGACGGGTGTCGGCACCCGCTACCGCGACATACCTCCGTTCGAGTGCTTTCACCTCTCACCACCTGCAACGATCCAAGTTTCCAGCGAGTTCCGGTTTATTTCGAACGAAGCGGGAGAGGATGCGATCACAGCCGCCACCCGCTGTTCGATTCCGCGCTGCGCCGGACCGGCCGGTAAGCCGTGCGGTATTCCAGGAGTGAATGCAAGGTGTACGGCTCCGAGGGCGCGCGCCGCCTCCGCGAGCGAGGCGCCCGTGGTCATCAGGTCGTCCACGAGCACCACCCTTCCCTCCGTCAGCAGCCGCGCGCCGCCCGGCACGACCTCCAGCGCCCCGGACAGGTTCGCGAGGCGCCCGCGTGCCCCGAGCCCCGACTGGTCCGCCACGTACCGACGCTGCCGCAGCACGGGCACGACCCGCGCCGGCCTCCCCGCGCGCCGCAGCCGGGCCGCCGCGGCCAGCGCGATCCGCCGCGTCGGATCATGGCCACGCGCCCGTACGGATCGCCGCGAGGACGGCACCGGCACGAGGAGCAGCGGACCGTCCGCGGGTCCCGCCCCGGGGCCGGCAGCCGCCTCCACGGCCCCGGCGAGGGCGCCGCCCAGGGGTCCGGCGAGCGTGAGCGCCCCGCGTTCCTTGTGGGCGATGAGCAGTTCCCGTACGGCGTCGGCGTACGGCGCGGCGGCGTGGACCACGGGCAGCCCGGCGGGCTCGGGCGCGGGCCGCACCCTGCGCGGTCCCGTCCCGGCGAGCGCGTCGGCGCAGGCCGGGCACAACTCCGTCCGCGGACTGCCGCAGCCTCCGCAGGCGACCGGCAGCACCAGTCCGGCGATCTCGCGCCACCACCCCCGCATGGCTCCAGGGTGCGCCTCCGGCCGCTTCCCGGCCACCCCTGTGGAAAACCCCGCCGGGGGCTCCGGAGTACGTCAGGTGCGCCCTGTACGCCCGGGGCGCCCCCGGCATCGTCCGGGGTGCGACACGTCCTCTCCGGCTATCCGGGATAGACCGGCGAGAAGCCCTTCTTGGCCATCGGCTGCCAGTTCGTCCCCGGCGCCAGCCGGACGATGCCGTCGTTGCGGGAGTCGGCCACCACCGGCGACTTGTCCGTGTGCGGCGCGGCCACCGAGGTCACACCGTTCAGACCGGGGAGCACCGAGCTCGCCGAGGTCGAACCGTCGGTCTGGAGGTAGCGGATCTGCTGGACGCCGCCGGCCTCCTTGCCGACCACGACGAGCCGGCTCGGCCCCGCCCAGGAGACGGCCGTGACCGACTCCATCCGGGGCGCAGCGGGCCGCAGGTCCACGACGGAGACGACCGGCCCGTCGCCCGTCGTCTCCCGCTGGATCCGGCCGATCTGCAGGGTCGTGCGCTCGCCCCGCGTGACCACCAGGGCGATCCGTACACCGTCCGCGGAGACCCGCAGGGACTCGATGCGGGTGTCGTCCCCCGACCACAGCGTGTGGACCTCGACGGGGTGGCCGGTGCCGCCCGGCACCATCCACAGCCGGGGTGCGGCGGGGTCGCGGTCGGCGACCCACAGGTCTCCCCTGCCGTCCCAGCTGGGCGCGGACAGCCGGTCGGCGGGCCGGGCGGCCTTGCTGGTCAGGACCGGCGGCAGCGGGTCCTGCTCGGTGGTGATGGAGGAGACGAGCAGCTCGCGGCCGGTCTGCCCGATGCCGGCGGCCCGGGTCTCGCCCCGGTCGACGGCGACCGAGCTGAGCGGCACCGTGCCCTTGCCGAACGGCCCCGGCACCTCGAGCGGCGCGCTCGCCTCCTTGCCGCCGGCCAGGAGCGTCATCAGCTTGCCGTGCTCGTCGACGAAGTACGGGTTCTCGTCGCGGTCGGTGTTCCGCACCGCGGCGAACTCGACCGCCTCCCCCTTGCCCAGCCGGCACAGCGACTGCCCGCCCGACCCCATCAGTTCGACCTGCTCGACGCGTACGGAGGTCAGGTCGCCCAGCGTGAACAGCAGCTGCGCCGCCATCCGCCGGCACGCCTCGCCGCTCGCCCGGTCCGCCTTGCGGTTGAGCGGCACCCGCAGCGTGGACTGGTCGTCCGTGGTCAGGGTGGTGACGCCGCTCTTCAGCTCCGTACCGGAGGGGAACTGCGAGTCGACGGCCGGCTTCAGCCAGTCCGTCGGGCCTTCGAGGAGCGCCTTGACCGTCTGCGTCACCGGATCCATCCGGGTGACGGGGTCCTGCCGCTGCCGGATGTAGACGGGGTCGGCGACGACCCAGTCCTCCCCCGAGGCGAAGTAGTACTTGTTGACCGACCGGTAGTTGCGGAGGAAGTCGGCCTCTCCGAGGATCAGGCCGGGCGGGAGGCTGTCGATGCGCCACTCCCTGCCCTTGCCGTTCGCCGCCGGCTGCTGCACGACGTGGATCGACTGCATGTATTCGGTGGGGCTGACCGGCTGGTAGGCGTGACGGTCGTCCACGGTCGCGATCTTGCGGCCGGAGAGCGGGAAGGCGCGCCCCTGGTTGTCGGGGTCCGCGTTGCGGTCGGCCGGACTGCGGCCGGGTGCCGTGGTGAGCACGGTGATGCTCTCCTCCGGCTTCCAGCTCTTCGCGGCCTTCTTCGTGAGGTACGTGCGGGCGGTGGCGAAGCCGGGGTCGTCACTGGTCATGGCTTCCAGGAAGCCGTCGACGATCTCATCGGGGTCCGCGTTCTCGCGGGGCGCGACGGCGTAGACCCGCACCTGCGAGTCGCCCGTGCCGGACCCCTTCACCATCGACACGTCCCCGCTGTCGGGCATCGTCGCGCACCCGGTCATCAGGAGCCCGCCGCACGCGGCAAGCACCACCGCGCGTGTACTGCGTCCCCGCCCCGCGTGCTCCGCTCGGGAGTCAGCGCCCACGTGTCCCGTCCTCCTGCTCCAGTTGCCCGTGCCCACCGGCCGTCGCCGTGCCCGCTCCGCCGCCGTCGCCGTCGGTCGCCGTTCGCGCCACGACCCGGGCGCCGCTGCCGGGCAGCGCCGTCGGATCGACGGTCGCCCGCGGCGGCGCGGGCAGCCTCGGCGGTACGGGGAGCACGGCCCGGTCCCCGGCGGGCTGCGCCGGCACCGCGGCGAGCCGGCCGGTCTCCTGGGCGCGTCCGGCGGCCGCCTGCTCGCGGTTGCGCCGGGAGTCCTCGGGCTCCAGCGGGATCGGGGAGCCCCGCAGCGGCTCGTCCGCGGTGCGCGGCAGGGTGAGCCGGAACTGCGAACCGCCGCCGGGCTCGCCCCAGGCCTGGAGCCAGCCGCCGTGCAGCCGCGCGTCCTCGACGGCGATCGACAGGCCGAGGCCCGTACCGCCGGTGGTGCGCGCGCGTGCGGGGTCGGCACGCCAGAAGCGGTTGAAGACCCGGGTGGCCTCGCCCGGCTTGAGTCCGACGCCGTAATCCCGTACGGCCACGGCGACGGCCCCACCGGCGGCGGCGAGCTTCACGACGACGTCGCGGCCCTCGCCGTGCTCGACGGCGTTGACGACGAGGTTGCGCAGCACCCGCTCGACCCGGCGGGCGTCCGCCTCGGCCACGACGGGCTGCTGGTCGCCGAGGACGACGATCCGGGTGCCCTTGCGCTCGGCGAGGGGTTCGGCACCGCCTATGACCCGGCGGACGACCTGGCGCAGGTCTATCGGCTCGGCCTCCAGGGCGGCCGCGCCCGCGTCGAAGCGGCTGATCTCCAGGAGGTCGGAGAGCAGCGACTCGAAGCGGTCGAGCTGGTCGCCGAGGAGCTCGGCGGAGCGGGCGGTGACGGGGTCGAAGTCGACGCGGGCCTCGTGGATGACGTCGGCGGCCATCCGGACCGTGGTCAGCGGGGTGCGCAGCTCGTGCGAGACGTCGGAGACGAACCGTCGCTGCATCCGCGACAGCTCCTCCAGCTGCTGGATCTTGAGCTGGAGGTTGGAGGCCATCTTGTTGAAGGCCTCGCCGAGCCGCGCGATGTCGTCCTCGCCGGTGACCTTCATCCGTTCCTGGAGGCGGCCGGCCGAGAGCCGTTCGGCGATCCCGGCGGCCATCCGCACGGGCGTGACGACCTGGCGCACCATGAGCCAGGCGATGGCGCCGAGCAGGACGACGACGAAGAGTCCGGCGGTCGCCAGGGTGCCCTTGACCAGGGTGAGGGAGTCCTCCTCCTGGGCCAGCGGGAAGAGGTAGTACAGCTCGTACTGGGTGCCCTCGGCGTCGTTCAGCCGCTTGCCTATCACCAGGCCCGGCTCGGACGCCTTGCCGCTGGTGTAGTGGATGCGCGTGAACTTCTGGAAGGTGCCCGTGCCCTGGGCCTGGGCGACGGAGAGCCGCAGGTCCGCGGGGATGCTCGTGGCCGGGTCGACCTCGCCGGAGGCGCGGGCACCGCGGCTCGCGGTGTCACCGGCGTCGAGGGAGAGCGCGACCACGTTGAAGGCGCTCTGGCCACCACTGGCGAGCTGCTCGACCAGCGTGGAGCGCCAGTTCACGGAGGAGCCGGCCCGTCCGCCGTCCTGCTGTCCGGGCGCCGAGGAAGTGGTCGCCGCCCGGTCCTGGGCGGCGGAGAACCCCCCGGCTGCCTGGCTCTGGGCGGCTTTCTCCTTGGCGTCGAGCAGGCCGTTGCGCACCTGCCCGATGACGACGATGCCGAGCAGCAGCACCACTCCGAGGGACATCAGCAGGGTGCCCGCGACGATCCGCAGCTGGATGTTCCGCCGCCACAGCCGCACGGCGGGCAGCAGCGGCCGGCGGACCCAGCGCGCGAAGAGCCGGAGGACCGGTCCGCCGCGCGTCCCGTCGCGGAAGAGCCGTCCACCGCGCAGCAGACGGCCGAATCGCGAGCCCCCCCGCCCCGGTCCGGCAGTCCGCCCCGTACGGACTCCCGGGTCCCCGGGCCTCGGAGCAGCACTGCCTTCAGTCATGTCAGCTCGGTCCCGCCTTGTAACCGACACCGCGGACGGTCACCACGATCTCCGGGCGCTCGGGGTCCTTCTCGACCTTCGAGCGCAGCCGCTGGACGTGCACGTTCACCAGCCGGGTGTCGGCCGCGTGCCGGTAACCCCACACCTGCTCGAGGAGGACCTCGCGCGTGAACACCTGCCACGGCTTGCGCGCGAGCGCGACCAGCAGGTCGAACTCCAACGGCGTCAGCGCGATCGACTGCCCGTCCCGCTTCACGGAGTGCCCGGCCACGTCGATGACCAGGTCGCCGATGGTGAGCTGCTCGGGAGCCGGCTCCTCGGACCTCCGCAGCCGCGCCCGGATCCGGGCGACGAGCTCCTTCGGCTTGAACGGCTTCACGATGTAGTCGTCGGCACCGGACTCCAGGCCCACGACCACGTCGACGGTGTCGCTCTTGGCCGTGAGCATGACGATCGGCACCCCGGACTCGGCCCGGATGAGCCGGCACACCTCGATGCCGTCCCGTCCGGGCAGCATCAGGTCGAGGAGCACCAGGTCGGGCTTGGCCTCCCTGAAAGCGGCAAGCGCCTTGTCGCCGTCCGCGACGAACGACGGCTCGAACCCTTCACCCCGCAGCACGATGCCGAGCATCTCGGCCAGTGCGGTGTCGTCGTCGACGACAAGAACGCGTCCCTTCATATCGACATCATCCCATTTCCGTATCAGTCTCTAGGCGGCTGGTGAGATACCTCACTGACCTGCGGTGACGTCCTTGGTTGCCCGCCGTTAGCTGTCGGTGTCTGTGGGTGTTGATGTCAGACATGGATGTCACCCCCGTGTCCCCCGATGGTCGCCCAGAACCGTACCCCGTGACACCGCGTACGGCCCATGCCCGCGAACACCGATGCGACCGGGGCCGCCCGGAAAGGATGCTGGACGACCCCGGTCGCCTCCCGTATCAGACGCCGCACGCACAGCCGACGGCCGCCTTCGCCCGCTCCGACGCCCGCGTCGAGTCGAGGGCCTGTTCCTCGGGAGCGCAGCATGCCGTGGGGTCGCAGCAGGCGTCGGGGACGGCCTCGGCGTTCTTGGCGAGGGTGTCGGCGTCGGCTTTGACCACGTAGACCTCCCAGGGCTCCTTGCCCGGGCCGGTGACCCAGACCTTGTCCTGGAGGGCGTAGCAGCAGGCGGTGTCGTTCTCCTCGAAGGTGGCCAGTCCGGCGCCCTCCAGACGGGTGGCGGCCGCGGCGACCTGTTCGGTGCTTTCGACCTCCACGCCGAGGTGGTCGAGCCGGGTGTCCTCGCCGGTCTCCCCCTCGATGAGAACGAGCTTCAGGGGCGGCTCGGCCACGGCGAAGTTGGCGTATCCGGGGCGACGCTTCGCGGGTTCGACGCCGAACAGCTTCGAGTAGAACGCGACGGAGGCTTCGAGGTCGGCGACGCGGAGGGCGAGCTGGACGCGGGACATGGCGGTCTCCCTGGTCTTCACAATCCGACACTGTTTCGATATTTATCGATACAGCTTGGCGAGGTCGACGTTGCCACCGGATTAGACAACTGTCAACATAGACGCATGTCGAAATCAGAATTGCCGGTGATCGGGCAGGACGACCAGGTGGCGTGCTGCTCCCCGATGGTCCGCGAGCCGCTGGGCGAAGAAGACGCCGTCGATCTGGCCAGGATGTTCAAGGCCCTGTCGGACCCGATCCGGCTGCGCCTGCTCTCGCTGATCGCCTCGCACGAGGGCGGCGAGGCCTGCGTGTGTGACCTCACCGGCCCGTTCGACGTGTCCCAGCCGACGATCTCCCACCACCTGAAGGTGCTGAGGGAAGCGGGCCTGGTGGGCTCCGAACGACGGGGCACCTGGGTCTACTACTGGGTGCTGCCCGCCGCTCTCGCCCGCCTCTCCTCCCTCCTCCAGGCCCCGGCCGAAGCCGTACCGGCCGGAGTGGTCAGATGACGTCCTCCCTGGGGCGCCGTGCCCTGGCCGAGCTGATCGGCACCGCCGCCCTCGTCGCGATCGTGGTCGGCTCCGGCATCCAGGCCACCGAGCTGACCGACGACGTGGCCCTCCAGCTGCTCGCCAACTCTCTGGCCACGGTCTTCGGCCTCGGCATGCTCATCGCGCTACTCGGCCCGGTTTCTGGTGCCCACTTCAATCCGGCGGTGACCCTGGCCGTGTGGTGGACCGGACGCCGCGACGGGGACGGCCTGGAACCGCGCGCCGTCGCGGCCTACGTGCCCGCGCAGATCATCGGCGGCATCGGCGGGGCGGTGCTGGCGAACGCGATGTTCGCCGAACCCCTCGTCCGGCTCTCCACGCACGACCGGTCAGCCGGTCACCTCTGGCTCGGCGAGATCGTCGCCACCACCGGCCTGGTCCTCCTGGTCCTCGGCCTGGGACGCACGGCCCGACAGCATCTCGGCCCGGTTCTCGTGGCGTCGTACATCGGCGCGGCCTACTGGTTCACCTCGTCCACCAGCTTCGCCAACCCGGCCGTGACGATCGCGCGGACCTTCTCCGACACCTTCGCGGGCATCGCCCCCGGCTCCGTGTCGCCGTTCATCGCCGCCCAGCTCGTCGGCGCCGGCGTCGGTGTCGCCCTGGCGGTCGCCCTCTTCGGCCACTCCGCGACCACCCCCGCCACGGCGCCCGCCGCGACAGACGAGCCCGAACTCGCCACCGCCCGCCGCTGAACCATCCCCACCGCAGGAAGCCCGACCATGACCGCGTCCGTGATTCCGTCCGTACTGTTCGTCTGCGTCCACAACGCGGGCCGCTCCCAGATGGCCGCCGCCTTCCTCGCCCACCTGGGCGGCGATCGGGTGGAGGTCCGGTCAGCCGGCTCCGCCCCTGCCGACACGGTCAACCAGGCCGTCGTCGCGGCCATGGCGGAAGTCGGCGTCGACATCTCCGCCGAGACGCCCAAGGTGCTCACCACCGAAGCCGTACAGGCCTCCAACGTGGTCATCACCATGGGCTGCGGCGACGCCTGCCCGTACTTCCCCGGCAAGCGCTACCTCGACTGGACGCTCGACGACCCCGCCGGCCAGGGCGTGGACGCCGTCCGCCCGATCCGCGACGCCATCGAGCAGCGCATCCGCGGCCTGCTGGGCGAGCTCGGCATCGAGCCGCGCCCATGAACGCCACCGCCCGCATCGCCACCATGCGCCCCGAACATGCCGAACAGGTCTTGAAGGTCCATCAGCTCGGGATCGACACCGGGCACGCCACCTTCGAGACCGGTGCACCCACCTGGGCGGAGTTCGACGCAGCCCGTCTGCCGGAGCCCCGCTTCGTCGCCCTCGACCACGCGGCCGGCATCTGGACCGTCCAGTCCGGCGTCCTCCCGGAGAACACCGCCAGTCCGGCCCTCACTCGCGTACCGCCTCGGCCGCATCATGGTTCGCCACCCGTCAACCCGAGCCGTCAGGCGTGCGACCGGCGCCCGGGCTGGAGCGGGACGCAGACAGGAGCGCAGGCCCGGACGCCGGGCCGTGCGCGGCGGGTGCCTTGATGGACTGCTCCGTCAGCCGACCACCCTGCGCAGTCTCGACACCGCCCCGTCAGGAGCCGAAGCCCGAGACTGATGCCAGTGATGGACGTCACAGCCCTCATCGGCGGAACCCCGCTGGCGAGGGGCCGTTTTCATGAGGCGCCACAACAACATCCCCTTCGCCAATCGTTACCTGCCGTGACCGTCCCACAGCGCCTCCCCCTGCCCGGGCCTTGATCTCCGTGGTCGGCGGCCCGCTCTCGGCCCGCCTGCGCGCGGTTCGCGCGACCAGATCGGGCATCCGCGCAGTGCGCCGCCTACCGCTCGCACCATGAAGGCCCGGACAAAGGTACGAAGGAGATCACGGCTCCGGCCCACGGGCGGGCCCCGCGTGGCACGATGGCACCCGGCCCGCCGCCCTGTCAGGTGTCGGCCGCCGTGACCGAGCCGGTTCGCCGATCCGGCACCGCGACCATTCATCCGAGGTGGACGACCGTGAACGACACTCCGGGCTGGACCTCGCCCGGATCCGCCCCCTCCGACGGCCAGGACGGCTCGGGGACCCCCGGGCCCTCCGCCGCGGCCGACGCGAACGGCTCCGCCACCCAGTGGTCCAAGGACCAGCCGCCCGCCGGCCAGTGGTCCCCGCCGACCGACCGGACTCCGCCCTCCGGCCCCGGCCAGAACTGGGGAACCCCGCCCCCGAACGTCAACTGGGGCAGGCCTCCGGCCGCGAAGCCCGGAGTCATCCCGCTGCGCCCGCTGGGCATGGGCGAGATCCTCGACGGCGCGGTGAAGACCCTCCGCACCTACTGGCGCACGGTCCTCGCCATCACGGTCACGGTCGCGGTGATCTCCCAGATCGCCAACATCCTGGCCCAGAAGTACCTCGTCCCGGCGCCCCCCGAGCTCAACCCGGACGCCACGCCCGCCGAGGCGCTGGAGCAGTCCCTCGACTCCGCCCAGGCCTCCCTGATCGGCCTGGGCCCGGCGCTGCTCGTGACGATGATGGCCTCGCTCGTGAGCGCCGCCCTGCTGACCGTCGTCATCAGCCGCGCGATCCTCGGCCGCCCCGTCTCGCTGGGCGCCGCATGGCAGGAGGCCCGCCCCCGCCTGCTCCAGCTGCTCGGCCTGACCCTGCTGCTCGCGGCGATGACCGCCGCCATCGTGTTCGTCGGCCTGCTCCCCGGGCTCCTGATCGGCGGCGCCCCGGGCGTGGCCCTCGCCCTCCTCGGCAGCCTCGGCGCCATCGTGGCGGTCGTCTGGCTGGTGATCCGCTTCAGCCTCTCGTCGCCCGCCCTGATGCTGGAGCGCCAGGGTGTCATCCAGTCGCTGAAGCGCTCGGCGAAGCTGGTGCAGGGCTCGTGGTGGCGGATCTTCGGCATCACCGTTCTCACGCAGCTGCTGGTCTTCGTCTTCACCATGATCGTCTCGATCCCGTTCATGATCATCGGCTTCATCGTGGACAGCGACGGCTTCACCGGCCTCCTCTCCGGCACCTCCAGCACCTACGGCTGGCCGTTCCTGATCATTACGGGCATCGGCGGCGTGATCACCAGCGCGATCACCTACCCGATCTCGGCCGGTGTGACCGTCCTCCTCTACGTGGACCAGCGCATCCGCCGCGAAGCCCTGGACCTCGAACTCGCCCGAGCCGCAGGCCTCCCCGGCTACGGCGCCGCACCGGGCACCGACACCGTCGGGGGCTGATGCGGTGACGGTCACGGGGGGAGCGGCCGCGGCACTGGCACGGCTGAGCGCCGACGGCGACGTACCGGTGGACATCTCCCGCGTCCCCGCCCGCGAGGCGGCGGAGCGGGAGCTGTCCGATCCGAGGTACCACGAGAACGACCCGAACCTCCTCCAGCGCGGCCTCAACCGCTTCTGGGAGTGGCTCGACGACCTCTTCGGCGCCGCTTCGGGGGCCACCCCGGGCGGCGTCCTCGGCCTCGTCGTCATCGTCCTGGCCGTGGCCGCCCTCGCCGCCGCCCTCTGGTGGCGCCTCGGCACCCCGCACCGGGCGCCCGGCACCACCGGCGACTCCCTCTTCTCCGACGGCCCCCGCACCGCCCGGGACCACCGGACGGCCGCCGCCCGCCACGCCTCCGCCGGCCGCTGGAACGAGGCCGTCCAGGAACGGATGCGGGCCATCGTCCGCTCCCTCGAGGAGCGCACCCTCCTCGAACCCCGCCCCGGCCGCACCGCCGACGAGGCGGCCGCCGAAGCCGGTCGCAGCCTCCCCTCCCACGCGGACGACCTGCGCCTCGCGGCCCGCACCTTCGACGACGTCACGTACGGCGGCCGCACCGCCGACGAGCCCGCGTACCGCCGCGTCGAGGAACTGGACACCGCCCTGGAG
>NZ_MWIG01000406.1:0-9942 GCF_002156145.1 Streptomyces sp. NRRL B-24572
CTGGCGACAATTCGCCAGGCTTCGCCAGGGTGCGCGAGATGTTCCGCCACCCGCGCCCGGGTGTCAGGTAGGAACGCGCCACCCCGCCCCGCCGACCGGCCCTCATTCCCCAGGGTGCGGACCGGGGGCGGGCGGGGCGACGCACGCAACTCGTCGGCACACGAAGGGATCTGTCCTCCATGTACACAGCATCGTCCTCCGTGTCCGCCCCGCCCCGGCCGCAGCACCGCATCGTCCCCGCCGGCGCCGGTCCGTACCTCGCCCCCGCGCCCCAGGTCGTCCGGCCCAGGCGCTGGGCGGGCGGCACCGGTACCCAGCCGGTCAGCGGACGAATCGACCTGTCCGGCCCCCAGGGGGCGCAGCTGAAGATGGCGATCGCGTCGGTCCACCGGATCTGCCCGGAGTTCAACCCGGTGCAGGTGCTGCGGCGCAGCGGCCGTTCCGTACTGATCGTCGGGACGACCGGGCGGACCACGGCGGTCGCGAAGTGTTTACTGGACCACTCCCCCGCGTGGGTCGAGCGGTTCCGGCACGAAATAGCGTCCTACCGCTCCTTCGTCCGCCACCGTCCGCCGGTGCGGGCGCCGCGGCTGATCGCCGCGGACCCGGAGAACTGCACGCTGGTGATCGAGCGGATGCCCGGACGGGCGGCGGCGCTGTCGCGCCACCCCGTCGAGGCCCCGCCCCGGGCGGACGTGCGGGCCGCGCTCGGTGCGATCGCCCGGCTCAACGCCTGGCGGCCGCCGGCCGGGACCTTCGACGCGCCACTGGACTACGGCGCCCGGATCGCCCGCTACCACGAGCTCGGGCTCTTCACGGACCGGGACCGGGACGACCTGCAGAAGCTGCTGCGCGGTCTGGCGCACGCGGGCGGCCGCCAGGGCATGGGCCAGTTCTGTCACGGTGACGCCCTGCTCTCCAACATCCTGCTCTCCCCCGCCGGACCGGTCCTCGTCGACTGGGAGCACGCCGGCTGGTACCTGCCCGGCTACGACCTGGCGACCCTGTGGGCGGTGCTCGGTGACGCGCCGCTGGCCCGCCGCCAGATCAGTCAACTCGCCCAGCAGGCGGGCCCGGCCTCCCGGGACGCCTTCCTGGTGAACCTGATGATCGTGCTGACGAGGGAGATCCGCACCTACGAGACGGCGGTGCAGCGCACCATGAAGGAGGCTCCGCCGGCCGGTTCCGTGCCGGTGCCGTCGGGGGCGCTCGCGCCCGGAGAGGAACAGCGGCTGCTGCTGAGGCGGCTGCACGACGACTGCGCCATGGCACGGCGGGCCGTGCGCGCGGCGGTCGGGACGCGCTGAAGGGGCGGGTCCGGCCGACCACACGGGGGCGGTGCGCCGTGAGCCCGGTGCCGACACACCGGGACGCGGCGCACCGGCTTGTCCCCGTCGGGGTTTTCGCGGAAGTCCCCGAAGTCCCCTCAGGTGTCCCTCCATTGGTCCACTCCAGTGACGCGTCCCAGGCCCGGGCCCCGTCTCCGCGAAACTCCGTCACATGGCCTCCATTCCCGCCCTGACGTGGGAACTTCCTTTTGCACGGGTGTGATTGACGGGACGTCCGGGAGCCGATACCCCTGTACGGGTTCGGCCCCGCACGCCCCCGTCTCACCCCCTGCCTCTGGAGGCCGCCTTGCTCCGTTCCGCATCGCGCAGACGTCCGTCACCGATCCGTGTGCCGGGGGCGGTGGGCGCCCTGGCGTCCGCCGCCCTGCTGTTTCCGCTGCTGTCCGCCGCCCCGCCCGCCGGCGCCGACGTGCCCGAGGCGGGTGTCCTGCAGGGGCAGTTCGCGCGCGCGGCCGAGCGTCAGGGCGTGCCGGAGAGCGTGCTGCTCGCCGTCGCGTACCTGCAGTCGCGGTGGGACACCCACGGCGGTGCGCCGAGCGTGACCGGCGGCTACGGGCCGATGCACCTGACGGACGCGGTGACGGCGCTCGAACGGACCGCCCCGCACCACTCCGAGGGCGAGGAGGACGCCCGCGGCGACTCCTCCCGTCCGGCCCGCACGGGCGTGGAGGTCCCGCTCCCCGCGCCGGAGCAGTTGCCCGAGCAGCTGCGGACCCTGGAGCGGGCCTCGGAGCTGTCCGGGATCCCGGCCGAGGAGCTGCGCACCGTGCCGGCCGCGAACATCGAGGGCGGGGCGGCGCTCCTCGCGGCGGCGCAGCGGGAGGCCGGGCTTCCGGCGAGCGCGGACCCGGCCGACTGGTACGGGGCGGTGGCGCGGTACTCCGGTGCGGACGACTCGGCGACGGCGGCGACGTACGCGAACGACGTGTTCGACGTGATCAGGACCGGGGAGACCCGGACGACGGACAGCGGGCAGGTGGTGACGCTCCCGGCGGCCCCGGCGGTCGCGCCCGCCACCGGCCAGGTGGACGCCCTGGGGCTCCGCCGGTCCGCCGCCGGGCCCGTGGAGTGCCCGGCCTCGGTGGCCTGCGAGTGGGTCCCCGCGCCGTACGAGGAGTTCGGCGACGGCGACTACGGCAACCACGACAAGGCGAACCGGCCCGCCTCCCAGTCGATCGACTACATCGTGATCCACGACACCGAGGCCGACTGGAAGACCACCCTGAAGCTGGTGCAGGACCCGACGTACGTGTCCTGGCAGTATTCGCTGCGCTCCTCCGACGGGCACATCGCCCAGCACGTGCCGCTGAAGGACGTGGCCTGGCACGCGGGCAACTGGTTCGTGAACGCCAAGTCGGTGGGCCTGGAGCACGAGGGCTTCCTGACCTCGCCGGACTCCTGGTACACGGAGGCGATGTACCGGACGTCGGCGCGCCTGGTGCGGTACATCGCCGCGCGGTACGACATCCCGCTGGACCGGCAGCACGTCCTGGGCCACGACAACGTGCCGGGCCCGGTGACGTCCTCGGTCAAGGGCATGCACACGGACCCGGGGCCGTACTGGGACTGGGCGCACTACTTCCAGCTGCTCGGCCGTCCGATCACCCCGAGCGCCGGTCCGCACGCGGGCGTGGTGACGATCCGGCCCGACTACAGCAGCCACCAGCCGGTCTACACGGGCTGTGTGACGGCGGGTCAGGCGTGTGTGCCGCACGGCAGCGGGGCGGTGCGCCTGCACACCGCGCCGAGCGCCGACGCGCCCCTGGTGAAGGACATCGGTCTGCGGCCGGGCGGGCAGGACTCCACGACCGGGGTCAACGACACGGGGGCGCGCGCCTCGACCGGGCAGAGCTTCGCGGTGGCGGAGCGCCGGGGCGACTGGACGGCGGTCTGGTACCTGGGGCAGAAGGCGTGGTTCGAGAACCCGGTGGAGGAGCCGACCGCGGTGAACGTACGGGGTCAGGTCCTGACGCCCCGGGAGGGGCTGGCGGAGGTGCCGGTGTACGGGCGGGCCTATCCGGAGGCCTCGGCGTATCCGGCGGGCGTGCCGGTGCAGTCGGTGTCGCCGCTGCCGTACAAGCTGCTCGCGGGTCAGCGGTACGTGGTGGGGGGCCGCACCCCGGGCGAGTACTACTTCGCGCCGGTGTTCGACCCCAGCGGGCACACGGTCGTGCGGGGTCAGGAGGAGTACTACCAGATCCAGTTCGGCCATCGAGTCGCCTTTGTGAAGGCCGCTGACGTGCGGGTTTCCCAGGGCTGACGGAGGGCTGGCCGAAAGGTGCGGGGTGGTGCCGGACACGGGGTCCGGCACCACCCCGTCGGCGTTCATACGACTATTCGGGAGAACGCGTGCGCCACCTGGACGACGGGGAAGGCTGGGGCCGGTCATCGCCCCAGCTCACCGGAAGGCCCCCCAGGAAATGCCTCAGCCCTTCGTCATGCCGGATTTCTATGTTCCGTATCCGGCCCGGCTCAACCCCCACCTGGAGGCCGCCCGCACGCACACGTGCGACTGGGCGCGGGAGATGGGGATGCTGGAGGGCTCGGGGGTCTGGGAGGAGCACGACCTCCAGTCCCACGACTACGCGCTGCTCTGCTCGTACACGCACCCCGACTGCGACGAGGAGGCCCTGAACCTCGTCACCGACTGGTACACCTGGGTCTTCTTCTTCGACGACCACTTCCTGGAGGTCTTCAAGCGCACCCAGGACCGGGCGGGCAGCAAGGCCTATCTGGACCGGCTGCCGCTGTTCATGCCGGCGGACCCGGCGACGGGCATGCCCGAGCCGGTCAACCCCGTCGAGGCGGGTCTCGCCGACCTCTGGCGGCGGACCGTCCCCTCGATGTCCGAGGGCTGGCGGGTGCGGTTCGCGGAGGCGACCGAGCACCTGCTCTACGAGTCCCTGTGGGAGCTCGACAACATCAACGACGGGCGGGTCGCCAACCCCCTGGAATACATCGAGATGCGCCGCAAGGTCGGCGGCGCGCCCTGGTCGGCCGGTCTCGTCGAGTACGCGGCGGGCGCCGAGGTCCCCGCCCAGGTGGCGTACTCCCGGCCGCTGCGCGTACTCAGGGACGCCTTCTCCGACGCCGTGCACCTGCGCAACGACCTCTTCTCGTACCAGCGCGAGGTGGAGGAGGAGGGCGAGAACAGCAACGGCGTCCTCGTCCTGGAGCGCTTCCTCGGCTGCACGACCCAGGAGGCGGCGAACGCCGTCAACGACCTGCTGACCTCGCGGGTCCAGCAGTTCGAGAACACCGCGCTCACCGAGGTGCCGCTGCTCGCCGCCGAGAAGGGCCTGAGCCCCGAGGAGTGCGCGGCCGTCGCGGCGTACGCGAAGGGGCTCCAGGACTGGCAGTCCGGCGGTCACGAGTGGCACATGCGCTCCAGCCGGTACATGAACGAGGGCATGGTCGGCGGGTCCTCGCACCTGGACGGGATCATCGGCACCTCCGCTCTCGACATCCGGACCCTCTTCGGGCGGCCGGCGGCGGCACGGCACCGGGCGTTCACCCATGCGCCGCACCAGCCCGTGGGGCCCTCGCTGCTGCCCGAGTTCGACCTGCCGTACCCGCTGACGCTCAACCCGCACCACCGGGAGGCGGCGCGGCACACGGTCGACTGGGCCGAGCGGACGGGGCTCCTCGACGACCTCTGGGACCGGCCGATGGCGGAGGGCTTCGACCTCGCGCTGTGCGCGGCGGGCCTCGATCCGGACGCCTCCCTGGAGGAGCTGAAGCTCAGCGCCGACTGGCTGACCTGGGGAACCTACGCGGACGACTACTACCCGGCCGTCTTCGGGCGGGCGGGCAGTCTGGCCGGCGCGAAGGAGCAGACCGACCGGCTCAAGGCGTGCATGCCGCTCGACGAGCCGGCGACCGGCGCGGCGTTCGCGGTGAACCCGCTGGAGAGGGCGCTCGCCGATGTCTGGGCGCGGACCGCCGCGACGATGACGCGCGCGACGCGGGCGCAGCTGCGGGACTCGCTCGACGCGATGCTCGACAGCTGGATGTGGGAGATGCACAACGTGGTGCAGCACCGGGTGCCCGACCCGGTCGACTACATCGAGATGCGCCGCAGCACCTTCGGCTCCGAGCTGACCACGCTGCTCTGCCGGCTGCGGCAGGAGACGACGCTGCCGCCCGCGGTCCTGGCGTCGGGGACGGTACGCAGCCTGGAGAACGCGGTGATGGACTACGGGGCGCTGGTCAACGACCTGTTCTCGTACCAGAAGGAGATCGAGGTCGAGGGCGAGGTGCACAACGGCGTCCTCGTGCTCCAGAAGTTCTTCGACTGCGACTACCCGACCGCCGTGTCGATGATCGACGACCTGATGCGGGGCCGGCTGCGCCAGTACGAGACGCTGAAGCAGCGTGAAATCCCCTTGCTGTACGAGGAGTTCGAGCTCACCCCGGCGGGGCGGGAGGCCTTCGAGGCGTATCTGCGGGGCCTTGAGGACTGGCTCGCGGGCGTCCTCAACTGGCACCGGAAGGTACGGCGTTACGGCTCCGAGGACGTGCGCGCGGGCAGCGGCAGCGCTCTGCTGAGCCGGGGTCCGAGGGGGCTCGGCACCTCGGCGGCGCGGATCTCCGAGCTGCTCGGCGCGGGTCCGCGCTGAGGAACGCCGTGGGCCTCCGGGACGGGCCCCGGAGGCCCACGGATCAGAGGGTCGACCGATCAGGGGATCGGCACATCAGGGGCGCCGGCCGCGCAGTTCGTCGAGCTCGCGGCGCTCGCGCTTCGTGGGGCGTCCCGCGCCCCGGTCGCGCACGGCGGCGACGGCGACGTGCTCGCGCGGCGGCGGGGGCGGACTGTTGTCCACGTACGCCTCGGCGGCGACCGGCGGACCGACCCGCTTGACGTGGAGCTCCTTGATCTCGACGATCCGCTCCCGGCCGCCGTGGTAGATCCGGACCTCGTCGCCGGGCTTCACGGCCTGGGCCGGCTTGACCCGCTCGCCGTTGACCTTGACGTGTCCGGCCCGGCAGGCGGCCGCGGCCTGCGAGCGGGTCTTGGTCAGACGGACCGCCCAGATCCAGGCGTCGACGCGCGCGCTCATCGGGCCCCGCCCCCCGTCAGCCCTGCTGGAACAGTTCGGCGGGCAGCGGCTTGAGCAGTGCGTACAGGTCGTCGGTGATCGGCCGGTCCCAACTGGCGATCGTCACGAGGACGTTGTCGCTGCGGTCGAACTGGACGCAGGAGATACGGCTCTCGGAGAGCTTGAGGCGGCGCACGATGAGGAGGTTGTCGCCCTGCATGACGGGCATGTCCTCGGTGTCGAGGACCTCGACCGGCTCGTCGTTCTCCAGGGCGGCGAGGAGCTGCGCGACCTCGAAGGGGATCTGGCCGTCGGCGAGCTCGCGCGCCGGGGAGCCCTCGGGGAGGTTGCCGATGATCATCGCGGGTCCGCGGCCGCCGAACAGGTCGTAGCGGAGGAACACGCCCTGGCAGGAACCGTCGGGTGCGGGCAGCAGACCGGCGCCGAGATTGCCGGGCCAGTCCCCCGGGTCCATGGCCAGGACGTCGAAGTCCGGGCCCGCGGGTGTGGCGGCGCTGCGGCGGCGGAGGAAGGACATACGGCCATGGTACGTGCCCCGGCGCACGACGCGACGCGCCGGGCGGCCCCCTCCGGCCGGCCCCGCCCGCCGGGCCGCCGATCACCGTCCCGATCGCCGTCCCGGTCGCGGACGGTGAGCCCGGCGGCGGCCCCGCTCACGGGCGGTGAGCGCGCTCGTGCCGCCCGTACCCGGCGGGCGACCGGTCGAGCCGGTCGGCGGACTCCTCCGGGAGCTTCACGCGCGCGGAGGGCCCGGAGACCTCGGCGGTCACCCGGAGTGCCCGCCCGGTCGCGGAGGGCGCGCCGTACCGCCGGGCGCGGGCGTACGCCCGGCGGGGTCGACCGCGACCGTCATTCGGCCGAGTCGGCCGACCGTCGCGAGAGCCGGTCCAGAGCGGCCAACGCCTCCTCCGCGCAGGCGTGTTCGACGAAGAGGCGGTCGTGGTGGAATCCGGCCACCACGTTGCAGCTCGTGCCCGCCGCGGCGAGCTCGGTCGCGACGGCCGCGGTGAGCCCGACGGCGTCGAGCGCGGAGTGCACCCGGAGCGTGATCCGCCGCGTAGCGGGCTCAGCCGGTGGGCGGGGTGTCCCCCACGAGCCACATGGAGAAGAACTGGGCGCCGCCTCCGTAGGCGTGGCCGAGCGCCCGGCGGGCGCCCTCGACCTGGTGGGCGCCGGCGTCCCCCCGCACCTGCAGGGCCGCCTCGGCGAAGCGGATCATCCCGGAGGCTCCGATGGGGTTGGTGGAGAGCACCCCGCCCGAGGGGTTCACGGGCAGGTCGCCGTCGAGTTCGGTCACCCCGGCCTCGGTGAGCTTCCAGCCCTCGCCCTCCTCGGCGAAGCCCAGGTTCTCCAGCCACATGGGTTCGTACCAGGAGAACGGGACGTACATCTCGACGGCGTCGATCTGCCGCCGGGGGTCGGTGACGCCGGCCTGCCGGTAGACGTCGGCCGCGCAGTCCCGGCCCGCCTGCGGGGAGACGAAGTCCTTGCCGGCGAAGAGGGTGGGTTCGCTGCGCATCGCCCCGCCGTGCACCCAGGCGGGCGGCCGCGGCGCGCGGTCGGCGCCGGCGCGGTCGGTGAGGATCATGGCGCAGGCGCCGTCCGAGGAGGGGCAGGTCTCGGAGTAGCGGATCGGGTCCCAGAGCATCGGGGAGGCCTGGACCTTCTCCAGGGTGAGGTCGTGTTCGTGGAGGTGGGCGTACGGGTTCTTGAGCGCGTTGCGCCGGTCCTTGTACGCGACGAGGGAGCCGATCGTGTCGGGGGCGCCGGTGCGGCGCATGTACGCGCGCACGTGCGGGGCGAAGAAGCCGCCGGCGCCGGCGAGCAGCGGCTGCTGGAAGGGGACGGGCAGGGAGAGGCCCCACATGGCGTTGGACTCGGACTGCTTCTCGAAGGCGAGGGTGAGGACGGTGCGGTGCACGCGCGCGGAGACCAGGTTGGCGGCGACGAGCGCGGTGGAGCCGCCGACCGATCCGGCGGTGTGGACGCGGAGCATGGGCTTGCCGACGGCGCCGAGCGCGTCGGCGAGGTACAGCTCCGGCATCATGACGCCCTCGAAGAAGTCGGGGGCCTTGCCGATGACGACGGCGTCGATGTCCGCCCAGGTCAGCTCCGCGTCCGCCAGGGCGCGGAGGGCGGCCTCGCGGACGAGTCCGGCGATCGAGACGTCCCTGCGGGCGGCGACGTGCTTGGTCTGGCCGATGCCGACGATCGCCACGGGCTCCTTAGCCACGGGGTTCTCCTTCCAGGACGGCGACCAGGTTCTGCTGGAGGCAGGGGCCTGAGGTCGCGTGGGCGAGGGCGCGGTCGGACTCCCCGCGGTGGATGCGGGCGGCGGCCTCGCCGAGCCGGATGAGGCCCGCGGCCATGACGGGGTTGGCGGCGAGGGCGCCGCCGGAGGGGTTGATCCGCACGCTGTCGTCGAGCCCGAGGGCCTTCCTCAGGACGACCTCCTGGGAGGTGAAGGGCGCGTGGAGTTCGGCGGTGTCGACGGGCCGTTCGAAGGCTCCGGCGCGTTCGGCGGCGAGGCGGGTGGAGGGCGAGTCGGTGAGGTCGCGGACGCCGAGGGAGTGGGCCTCGATCCGGTGGTCCATGCCCCGGATCCAGGCGGGGCGCTCGCACAGCTCACGGGCCCGGTCGCCGACGGCGAGGATCACGGCCGCGGCGCCGTCGCCGATGGGCGGGCAGTCGCCGGTACGGAGGGGCTGGACGGCGTACTCGCCCTGGGGGCGGGCGCCCGGCAGCTGGGCGTGGGAGTTCGTCCTGGCGTCCTCGCGGCTGCGGGCGGCGATCGCGGCGAGGGCGGGTTCGTCGGTGTCGCCGGCGTCGACGAGGGCCTGGGCCTGGAGGGCGGCGAGGGCGACGGAGTCGGGCCAGAGCGGGGCCAGGTAGTACGGGTCGAGCTGGCGGGTGAGGACGTCGCGGACGGAGCCGGGCGAGGACTTGCCGTAGGAGTAGACGAGGGCCGTGTCGGCCTCTCCGGTGAGGAGCTTCACCCACGCCTCGTAGAGCGCCCAGGCGCCGTCCGTCTCGACGTGGGACTCGGAGATCGGCGGCCAGGCGCCGACGCCGTCGAGGGCCATGGTGAAGGAGAAGGCGCGCCCGGCGAGGTAGTCGGAGGAGCCGGAGCAGGTGAAGCCGATGTCGGAGGCCTTCAGGCCGGTCTGCCGTTGCACCTCGTGGAGGACGGGCATCACCATCTCGACCTCGGAGAGGTCGTCGGTGCGCCGCCGGTGGTCGCTCTGGGCGAAGGCGACGATCGCCACGTCCCTGCTCATAGCAGCTCCTTGTACGTGTCGTAGTCGGCGTCGGGCTCGCCGGTGGGCCGGTAGTGGTCGGGATAGCGGCCGTCCTCGCTCCACACGGGTTCGACGCGCAGGCCCATGCGGACCTCGTCGTACGGGATGCCGGCGATGCGGCCGTGGAGGGCGAGCCCGGCGCCGTCGGCTCGTATGCGGAGCGTCCTGCCGACGGCGTCGGTCATGGTCGCGCTGGCGCCGGTGCGGCCGTGCGTGACCCTCCTCACCCTCCCG
>NZ_MWIG01000407.1:0-11838 GCF_002156145.1 Streptomyces sp. NRRL B-24572
TTCTGAAACAGGCCCTAGACCAGCACCCCCGCGAGCAGCGAGGCCGTCAGCGCCGCGCCGTCCGTCGTGAGCACCGACTCCGGGTGGAACTGCACCCCGGCGAAGCCCGGTCCGCGCAGGGCGTGCACCTCGCCGGTCTCCGCGTCCCGGCTCACCTCGATGCGGTGCAGCGCCAGCTCCGTCGCCGTCCGGTCGTCGCACCGCGCCGTGAAGCTGTTGTAGAAGCCGACCGTCTGCTCCTGTCCGAAGAGGTCGATCCGCAGCTGCGCCCCCTGGAACGGGGTCCGCTTGCGGACGATGTCCAGGCCCAGTTCGGCCGCGATCAGCTCGTGCCCGAGGCAGACCCCCAACAGGCCGTGGCGGTGCTCCCGTACGAGCTCCGCCGTCAGGCCGCGCAGGAAGCGCATCTTCGGGTCGGACGCGTCCGAGGGGTTCCCCGGGCCGGGCCCCAGGACGATCGGCCCCTCGTGGGCGAGCGCCAGCTCCCGCAGCCCCGGCTCGTCGTAGCGGAGCACCGAGACCTCGAGGCCCGAGGAGCGCAGGACGTGCGCCAGCATCGCCGTGAAGGTGTCCTCGGCGTCGATCACGAGCGCGTGCCCGGACAGCTCCGCGGACCGGGCCTGCATCTTCAGCCAGAACGGCGCGAGGTCGGCGCGGCGCGCGTCGAGCGCGGCCCGCACCCGGGGGTCGTCGGCGAGCCGGGGCGCCACCGGGGACCCGTCGTGCGGCCGCCCCTCCCGTACCCCGAGGGCGGTGAGCACCCCCGCCGCCTTCGCATGGGTCTCCGCGACTTCACCGTCCGGGTCCGAGTGCCGTACGAGCGTGGCCCCGACCGGTACCCGCAGCCGGCCGTCGGAGGCGATGTCGGCGGTACGGATCAGGATGGGGGAGTCCAGCGTCTGCGCCCCGTTCGCGTCCGCACCGAGCAGGGCCAGGGCGCCCGCGTAGTACCCCCGGCCGCCCTCCTCGTGACGCTCGATCACCCGGCAGGCGTTCTGCACCGGCGAGCCGGTCACGGTCGCCGCGAACATCGTCTCCCGCAGCACCTCCCGCACGTCCAGCGAGGACCGGCCGCGCAACTCGTACTCGGTGTGCGCGAGATGGGCCATCTCCTTCAGCCGCGGCCCGACCACCACCCCGCCCATGTCGCCGACCGTGCACATCATCTTCAGCTCCTCGTCCACCACCATGGAGAGCTCCTCGGTCTCCTTGCGGTCGGCGAGGAAGGCGAGCAGGTCCTCGGGGGTCGGGGCGGCCCCGGCCGGGTAGCGGTACGTGCCGCTGATCGGGTTCATCACGACCGTGCCCCCCGACATCCGGACGTGCACCTCGGGGCTCGCCCCGACGAGCGTCCGGTCCCCGGTGTGCACGACGAACGTCCAGTACGCGCCCCGCTCGCCCGCGAGCAGCCGCCGGAACAGGGCGAGCGCGTCGGCGCGCCCGAAGCCCGGGATCTCGCCGGTGTAGGTGCGCCGGATGACGAAGTTCGCGCCCTCGCCGGAGCCGATCTCCTCGTCGATGACCCGCCGCACGGTCTCCGCGTACTCCTCGTCGGAGACGTCGAACCCGCCGCCCTCCACCCGTACGTCACGGGCGGGCAGCGCGGCGAGCACCTCGTCGAGCGGCAGCTCGTACGCCTCGTCGGCGACGAGCACGGAGAGCGGGGTGCCGTCGTCCCGCACGTCGAAGCCGCGCTCCCGGATCTGCCGGAAGGGCACGAGCGCGAGCGTCGGCATCGGGCCCACGGGCAGCTCCGCGAGGCGCTCGGCCTCGTGGACCCGGCCGATCAGCACCTCGACGGCGTCGTGGTCACGGCCGGGGGTGCGGCGGCGCAGCAGGGCGAAGGGAGGGCAGGAGTCGTCGAGGAGACGGGAGAGGTCCATGGGACGTGTCGTTCCTTCCGGTGGGAGTACGGAGAGGAGGAACGGCCCCGGATACGGGAGAAGGCCGCCCCTCTGGGCGGCCTTCGCGAGTCTGTCGGTGTACGCGCGATCAGTGGGCCGCCGGATGAGCGGTCCACCACCAGTTCTGGTTCGAGTGCGCGAACATGCGAGCACTGTAACCCAGCCGGGAACGGGAACGGGGCCCGGTCCGCACCGCGGACGGTGCGAGCCGGGCCCCGAGACCGGGCGGTGCGGGTCAGACGATCAGGTTGTACGTCTGCCAGCCGGGTCCGACCTGCACGCGCGGGGCGTACGGGTTCGGGTAGCCGTTCGTGTTCTTGTAGAACCACAGGACGCCGGAGCCGTCCCGGGCGATCAGGTCCGGCTTGCCGTCCTTGTCCAGGTCGCTCGGGCCGACCATGACGTTGTAGACGCCCCAGCCGCCGCCGACCTTGGCACGGGTGGCGTACGGGTTCGGGGAGCCGCCCGTGTTCTTGTACAGCCACAGCGTGCCGGTCGTGTCGCGGGCGATCAGGTCCGGCTTGCCGTCACCGGTCATGTCGCCGGTGCTGATGAGCTCGTTGTAGACGTTCCAGCCGCCGCCGACCTTGACGCGGGTCGCGAAGGGGTTCGGGGTGGCGCCCGTGTTCGTGTACAGCCACAGCACGCCCGAGGCGTCGCGGGCGATCAGGTCCGGCCGGCCGTCGCCGTTCATGTCCCGCGCGCCGAGCAGCTTGTTGTAGATCCCCCAGCCGCCGCCGACCTTGAGACGGGTCTTGAACGGCGAGTTCGGGTTGCCGCTGCCCTGGTAGTACCAGAGCACGCCGTCCTTGTCCCGGGCGACGATGTCCCCGGTGCCGTCGGCGCGGAGCGCGGTCAGCGGGGTGAGGGTGTTGTAGATCCCCCACCCGGACCCGACCCGGTACTTGGCCAGGAACGGCGCGCTGCCCGTGCCGGTGCCCTGGTACTGCCAGAGGACGCCGGAGGCGTCGCGGGCGATGACGTTGTAGCGGTCGGTGGTGGCGACGGGGGCGGCGCCGGGCGCCTCCACGATGTCGCTCTGCTTCACCCAGACGATCTTGTGGTGGAAGCGGATCGGCACGAAGAGCACGTTGCCGACGACGTTCTTCTGGGCGGAGCCGAACCAGTCGTCGCCCTTCACCGCGGGACCGGCCTTCACGTAGGCCTGGCCGGAGGAGAAGGTGAACTTCGACAGCGGGTCGTTCTCGTCGCCCGGCGGGGTCAGGCCGGCCGCGGTGTAGGCGGCGGTGTCCGGGAAGGAGCGGCCGAAGACCTTGGTCGAGGCGAGGTCGGCCCTGAGCTTCACCGTCGTGGCGCCGGACACCGGCACGGTGTACTGGCCGCCCGGGTTGTAGAACCAGGCCTTCTCACCCGCGTACCAGATCGCCGTCCAGTCGGTGCGGGTCTCGGCGACGACGTAGAGGCCGCCGGCGCGGACCTTGTCGCCGTAGTTCGAGCCCTCGGACCAGCCCGAGCTGTAGTACGGGTCCTTCAGTGGCGTCCCGCTCGTCGAGGGCGACGTGTACAGGTAGCCGAAGTTGGACGGACGCGCCGGGACGGCCGTGCCGCCGGTGGTCAGCGGCGGCTGGTTCGCCGTGGTGAACGGCGGGACCACCCGGACCACCTGGCCGACGCGGAGCAGACCGCCCGCTCCCTTGTCGCCCTGCGGGGCGCCCAGGAGGGACATGTAGTAGTTCCAGTCCCAGTACGGGCCCGCGTCCCAGTGGAGCGAGGCGACGTTGTTGTCCGTCTGGAGCGCCACCTCGTCGTGGCCGATGATGTGCTCGCGGTCGATCGGCACGCCGTACTTGTTCGCGAGGAACTTCACCAGGGCGGCGGAGGAGGCGTACTGGGACGGGGTGTACCAGCTGCCCTCCTTGATGGCGTAGCCCTCGTGCTCCACGCCGATCGCGTGCATGTTGTGGGTCCAGTTGCCCGCGTGCCACGCCAGGTTCTTGTTCTCGAGCATCTGGGTGACCAGACCGTCCGAGGCGCGGATCAGATAGTGCGCGCTGCCCGACCCGGTCGGGTCGGTGAGCACCTGGAGCGAGCCGTCGTAGCCGCCCTCGGTGTCGTGGATGACGATCTGGCGGATGTCCACGCCCTGGTTGGGGCGGTCACCGGCGGTGTAGTTCTTCTTCCCCGTGGAGTTGGGGACGCTCAGCTTGACGTTGCAGTTGAGGCCGGCGGGGCACTCGGGGAGCGTGGTCTCCGTCGTGCTCGCGAAGGTCGCGGCCAGCGGCACGTTCGACGGCTTGACCGGGTCGACCGCGGGGTCGGCCGGCAGGGCGACCTGCTCGCCGTCGAGGGTGAGCTCCCGCTCACCGGTCTTGATCGAGTCGAAGACGCGCTTCGCGAAGAGGTCGGCGCCCTTCTTCTCGGGGGACTGGCTGAACCGCGCCACGGCCGGGTACCAGTCGCCCGGCTCGTCGGACAGCTCGGCGCCGGCCTGCTTCTGGTAATCGGCGAGAAGCGCCGCACCGGCCCGGATGGAGGCCGCGGTGTCGTTCTGGACGGCCTCGGTGGAGCTGTCGATCAGCTCGGCGGCCTTGTCCAGGGTGTGGAGCCGGGGGTCGTCGGTGTCGACGAGCGCCTTCTCCAGGATGCGCCGGACCTTCTCGCGGTCGAAGGTCTTCTCGATCTCCGGCCGGCCGGAGCCGTTGAAGTGGTCGATCTGCTCGTCGGTGACCTTCTGGTCCACGTCCTCCGGGTCGACCTTCGTCAGACCCATGACGTTGTACGAGCCGATCGTGCTCGGCTCGCCGTCGTGCGACTCCCACCGGCTCTGCTGGTACGACACCGCCATCAGCACGCTCTGCGGCACATCGAACTCGCGCGCCGCGTTTGCGAACTGCTCCTGGAGGGAAGAGTCACCCCCGGGCTTGCCGTCGCCCGCCGCACCGAGGAGGCCCGGTGAGGCGACCGCGATGGTGCCGATGGTGGCGGTGGCGACGACGGCCGCCGCCGCTCCGTACAAGAGTCGTTTCTTCTTGCGGTCCCTGCGATGCCTCTGGGTCACGCCCACCCCTGCTGACTCGACTTTGCTCTTGTTAAACGGGCCGCAGGGTAACACCCCTCGATGGCGCGAAGATCCTCGGGGGACATTTCGGGCTGGCGTTCGAGACGCGCGTCTCAGTCATTGGGCAGGGGGACAGGTCCGGACGAAGAACCCCTTACTGTGGTGCTCGTGACCGTGAACGCTGATTCCCACGCCGTCGCCAAGGCGACCTGGCGAGACCTGCCCGCGGCGCAGCAGCCCGAGTACCCCGATGCCGAGGCTCTGCGCGATGTGATCGCGGACCTCGAGTCGTATCCTCCGCTCGTCTTCGCCGGCGAGTGCGACCAGCTGCGCGCCCGGATGGGAGCCGTCGCCCGTGGCGAGGCGTTCCTGCTCCAGGGCGGCGACTGTGCCGAGGCCTTCGACGCCGTGTCCGCCGACCACATCAGGGCCAAGCTCAAGACGCTGCTCCAGATGAGCGCCGTCCTCACCTACGCGGCCTCCGTGCCCGTCGTGAAGGTCGGCCGCATCGCCGGCCAGTACTCGAAGCCCCGCTCCAAGGGCACCGAGACCCGCGACGGCGTGACCCTGCCGACCTACCGCGGCGACTCGGTCAACGGCTTCGACTTCAACGAGAAGGCCCGCATCCCGGACCCCGAGCGGCTGAAGCGGATGTACAACGCCTCCGCCTCCACGCTCAACCTGGTCCGCGCCTTCACCACCGGTGGCTACGCCGACCTGCGCCAGGTGCACGCCTGGAACCAGGACTTCGTGAAGTCGTCCCCCTCGGGCCAGCGCTACGAGGCGCTCGCCCGCGAGATCGACAACGCCCTGAACTTCATGAAGGCCTGCGGCACCGACCCGGCCGAGTTCAAGGCGGTCGAGTTCTACTCCTCGCACGAGGCGCTGCTGCTCGACTACGAGGGCGCCCTGACCCGTACGGACTCGCGCACCGGCAAGCTGTACGACACCTCCGGCCACATGGTCTGGGTCGGTGAGCGCACCCGCCAGCTGGACCACGCGCACATCGAGTTCTGCTCGCAGATCGCCAACCCGATCGGCATCAAGCTCGGCCCGACCACCACGGTGGACGAGGCGCTCACCTACATCGACCGTCTCGACCCGGACCGCGAGCCGGGCCGGCTGACCTTCATCGTCCGCATGGGCGCCGACAAGGTCCGCGACAAGCTCCCCGAGCTGGTCGAGAAGGTCACCGCCTCCGGTGCGGTCGTCGCCTGGGTCACCGACCCGATGCACGGCAACACCTTCGAGGCGGCCTCCGGCCACAAGACGCGCCGCTTCGACGACGTGCTCGACGAGGTCAAGGGCTTCTTCGAGGTCCACAAGTCCCTCGGCACCCACCCGGGCGGCATCCACGTCGAGCTCACCGGTGACGACGTCACCGAGTGCGTGGGCGGCGGCGACGAGATCTTCGTCGACGACCTGCACCAGCGCTACGAGACGGCCTGCGACCCGCGGCTCAACCGCAGCCAGTCGCTCGACCTGGCGTTCCTGGTGGCGGAGATGTACCGCGATCAGTAAGCAGGTTCTTGCGGAGACGGGGCACGGATCGTTGTGATCCGTGCCCCATCTCCGTATCGAGGGCTTTTGCGCCTCCGAGGCGCCAGGTAAGGTTAGGTTAGCCTTAACGATCTCGGCGGGAGGTGAACCGCGTGTACGTCTGCTCATGCTTCGGTGTCACGGAGAAGCAGGTCAAGGAGCACGCGGACGCGGGCGCCTGCACACCCCGCCAGATAGCCTCCGCCTGCAAGGCCGGTACGGACTGCGGTTCCTGCGTCCGTCGCATCCAGGCCATCCTCGGGCGCGGCAACTGCCCGCGACGCGAGCTCGTGGACCAGGGCATGCCCGCCCTGACGGCGGAGACGGTCGCCGAGCTCCAGGAAGCGGCCTAGAGCCCTCGGGGCCGTCCTAGCTGGGCTGCTCGATGAGCGTCGAGAGGTACAGCGCCTCGCCCAGGGACTCGATCAGCTCCAGTTGCGTGTCCAGGTAGTCGATGTGGTGCTCCTCGTCGGCGAGGATCTCCTCGAAGAGGTTGGCGGACGTGACGTCCCCCTTGGCGCGCATGACCTCGATCCCGCGCCTCAGGCGGTCGATCGCCTCCACCTCGACCTGGCGGTCCGCCTGGAACATCTCGGTGATCGTCTGGCCGACCCGCACGTGGAAGAGCCGCTGGTAGTTGGGCAGGCCGTCGAGCATCAGGATGCGCTCGGTCAGCTTGTCCGCGTGCTTCATCTCGTCGATGGACTCTTCGCGGGTGTACTTGGCGAGCTTCGTCCACCCCTTGTTGTCCTGGATGCGGTAATGCAGCCAGTACTGGTTGATGGCCGTCAGCTCGCCGGTCAGCTGCTCGTTGAGGAACTCGAGGACCTCGGGGTCGCCCTGCATCGCTTCAGGATCCTTCCACGCTACGTGTCCATGCCGTCACCAGGCGGTATGGCCGCATCCTCGCACCCCGAATGGGGGGCGTCCAGTAAGTGCAGGCTTAGTGTGAGTTGCCCGAATCGAGTCGCCCGTATGGTCGCCTGGTCATGACCACCCCTCGCCGTCTGTCACCATGGATGACATGGGTCAGCCGGAGAGCGGAGCACACCGGGAAGCGGGTCAGCCGGATCGTTCGCCGGACCTTCCGCCGGATCTGCCGCCGGGGCAGCGGCTCCAGCGCGGCTGGCCGGTCACCCATTACGGGCCCGTCCCCAAGTTCAAGCCGGACCGCTGGGAGTTCCGCGTCTTCGGGGCGACGGCCGACGGCGACAAGCGGTGCTGGAACCACGAGGAGTTCTCGGCCCTCCCGTTCTCCACGGTCGTGGCCGATCTGCACTGCGTCACGAAATTCAGCATGCTCGGGGCCGAATGGGGTGGTGTCCCCGCCCGCACGATCCTGGAGCTCGCCCCGCCCGCGCCCCATGTGACGCACGTGATGGTGTGGGCCGAGTACGGCTACAGCGCCAACATGCGGCTCGCCGACTTCGCGTCCGACCGCACGATCTTCGCCACCCACAAGGACGGGGAGCTGCTCACCGCCGAGCACGGCTTCCCGCTGCGGCTCGTCGTCCCGCACCTGTACGCCTGGAAGGGGCCCAAGTGGGTCCGGGGCGTCGAGTACATGGCGGCCGACCGCCGGGGCTTCTGGGAGGAGCGCGGCTACCACAACCTCGGTGACCCGTGGACGGAGCAGCGCTACTCGTACCAGGAGGAACCGGGAGACGGCCCGGAGCTGTAGCGGCTCCGGACCGTCTCGGTGGTGCTTCGGCGGTGACTCAGTGGTGGTACTGGTGGACCACCGCGTGGCCCTTGCCGCGGCCGATCATCCACTTGTTGACCGGCGTGGTCACCACGAAGGCGATGACGAGCGAGACCGCGAGGGCGATCCAGAAGAGCGCCTCGTCGAGGTGCGCGTCCATGGCGCGGGGCCAGAGGGCGATGACGCCGTTGTCGATGATCTCCATGACGGCGATCGAGAGGGTGTCGGCGGCGAGGGCGACCTTGAAGGCCGTCTTGAAGTCGACGCCGGCGGACAGGATGCCGCGCAGGGTGAGCGCGTAGCCGAAGAAGAAGGCCAGGATGATCGCCAGGATCATCGTCGGCAGGTTGCCCCAGCCGAACGCGGTGCCGATGATCATGCCGAGGATCTCGCCGATGGCGCAGCCGGTGAGGCAGTGCAGCGTGGCCTGGGCGGCCATGGACCAGGAGACCTTGCCGCCGGGGGTGTGGTGGTGGCCCGCGTGGGCGTCGTGGCCCTCGTGGCCCGCATGACCCTCGTGACCGGTGTGGGTGCCGTGGCCTTCGTGACCGGCGTGGGCGTCGTGGCCGGTGTGGGTGCCGTGACCGGCGTGGGCGGTGTGGTCCCCGTGGCCCGCGTGGGAGTCGTGGTTCTGGTGGTGACCCTCGTGACCCTGGTGACCGGCGTGCCCCTCATGGCCGGCGTGGCCCTCGTGGCCGGAATGGTCGTGGTGCGCGTGCGCTTCGTGCTGCATGAGGTGCCCCCAGCCTCGCTCTACGGTTCTGTCGTCGACAGGAACCGTATACCCCCCTAGGGTATTCCTCAAGAGGAAATGATCATCCTCGGCGCTCGCGGAGCTTCTTCAGGAGCTCGACGTCGGCGACGTGCCCCTCCTTGCCGCCGGGGGTCTCGATGATCAACGGTACGCCGTCGGTGGCCGGGTGGCGCAGCAGTTTTTCGAAGGCCTCCTCGCCGATGTGACCGGCGCCGATGTTCGCGTGCCGGTCCTTGTGGGCGCCCACCACGTCCTTCGAGTCGTTGGCGTGGACCAGCTTCAGCCGGCCCTCGCCGACCGTGTCCACCAGCAGGTCGAGGGTCTGCGCCGCGCCGTGCGGGCCCGCCAGGTCGTGCCCGGCCGCGAAGATGTGACAGGTGTCGAGGCAGACGCCCAGCTTGGGGTGGCGGTCGAGCGCGTCGAAGTACGGGCCGAAGTCCCAGGTCCGCGAGCAGAGCGAGAAGCCCTGGCCCGCCGTCGACTCCAGGAGCAGATCCGGATCGTCCTCGTGCGTCAGCTCGTCGAGGAGCGGCAGCATCCGCTCGCGCACCTGGGCGAGGGCCACCTCGCGCGGCCTGCCGCCGGTCGCCGAGCCGGTGTGCACGACCACGCCCTTCGCGCCGATCTCCCGGCCCCGGCGCAGCGAGTGCCGCAGCGACTCCACCGACTTCTCCACCGTGGCCTCGGTGTGGGAGCCGAAGTTGATCAGGTACGGGGCGTGCACCCAGACCGAGATCGACTCGGCCTCGCACTCGGCCCGGAACCGCTCGTCCTGGACCGGGTTGCCGGTCGGGGTCGCCCAGCCGCGCGGGTTGGCGACGAAGACCTGCACGGTCTCGGCGCCGAGCTCGCGGGCGTACCCGAGGCCGACCGTGGCGAGGCCACCGGCCACGGGGACATGGCCGCCGACGGGGTTGCGCATGAGTCTCTAGAGTCCCTTGATCGTGATGGTGATGGTGGAGCCCTCGGGCGCGGTCTGCCCGCCCTCCACGGACTGGCTCGCGACCTTGTCGCCGAGGTAGGGGAAGGACTTCTTGACCTCCACCTCGAAGCCCGCGTCCTCCAGGGTCGTCCGGGCGTCCTCGGTCGACCGGTCCGTCACGTCCGGGACCTCGACCAGCTTGGGGCCCTTGGAGACGGTCAGGGTGATGACGTCGCCCTCGGCGGCCCGGCTGCCCCCGGCGAGGGACTGGGCCGCGACGGTTCCGGCCTCCTCGGGGGAGTTGATCCGCTCCGGGGCGACCTTCACGGTGAGCCCCTCCTCCTGGAGGGCGGCCGTGGCGTCGGCGACGGTCTCGCCGCTGACGTCGGGCACGTCGATCGGAGAGCCCTTGCTGACCACCAGGGCGACGGCCGAGTCGGGGCTGCGCTCGGTGCCGGGCTCGGGGTCGGAGCCGATCACGGAGCCCTGCGCGACGGAGTCGCTGAAGGAGTGGGTGATCACCCCGGGCGCCAGGCCCTCCTGCTCCAGGACGCGCTTGGCCTCCGCGAGCGGCTTGCCCTTGAGGTTGGGCACCTTCACGATCTGCGGGCCGCGGGAGAGCGTGAGGGTGACCGTGCCGTTGCCCCGGACGCGCTCACCGGGGGCGGGGTCGACGGCCATGACCGTGCCGCGCTCGTACACGTCGCTGAAGGCGCGCTTCGTGGTGCCGACGTCGAGACCGGCGTCCGTGAGGCGCTTCGTCGCGGCGGCCTCGGACTGGCCGAGGACGGCGGGGACGCGGGTGAACTGGCCGGAATTGATGTACCAGACGCCGGCGCCCAGGCCGAGGGCGAGCAGGACGGCGACGACGGCGATGAGGGGGCCGCGCGGGGGCCGCCGGCGGCCGGCGCGGGGCGCCTCCGGGGCGGGCAGCCGGTTGGTGTGCTCCACGGGTGCGGGCCTGGCGATCACGCTGGTCCGGTCCTCGGCGGTGTCCCGGGCCTCGGAGCGGGCCGACGGGGGCACCGCGTCCAGCTGCTCGTCGCCGAGCCCGGCGCGGGCCTCCCGGAGCAGGGCGAGCAGGGCGACGGCGTCGTACGGACGGAGCTCGGGGTTCCGGGCCGTGGCCGCCGCGACCAGGTCGTCGAGCTCCGGGGCGAGCCCGGGGACGGTGGCGGAGGGGGCGGGCACGTCGGTGTTCAGGTGCTGGTAGAGCACCTGGGCGGGGGTGTCGCCGGAGTGCGGCTTGCCGCCGGTCAGCATCTCGTAGAGGACGACACCGCAGGCGTACACGTCGGCGCGGGTGTCGGCGGTGCCGTGCTCGATCTGCTCCGGCGCGAGGTACGAGACCGTGCCGAGGACCGCGCCGGTGGTGGCCGTCGCCGAGCCCACGGCCCGGACGAGACCGAAGTCGGCGACCTTCACCCGGCCGTCGTCCCCTATCAGGACGTTCTCCGGCTTCATGTCCCGGTGCACGAACCCGGCCCGGTGCGCGGCGCCGAGCGCGGCGAGCACCGGCTCCAGGATGTCGAGCGCGGCCCGGGGCGAGAGGGCGCCGCGCTCGCGCAGGACGTCGCGGAGGGTGCAGCCGGCGACGTACTCCATCGCCAGATAGACGTACGCGCCCTCGGCGCCCTGGTCGAAGACGCCGACGACGTTGGGGTGCGCGAGCCGGGCGACGGACTTCGCCTCGCGGATGAACCGCTCGACGAAGGCGGCGTCCGTGGCGAGGTCGGGGTGCATCACCTTGAGCGCGAGGACGCGGTCGAGGCGGGTGTCGACGGCCCGGTAGACCGTGGCCATCCCGCCGACGGCGATGCGCGCGTCGACGCGGTAGCGGCCGTCGAGCAGCCGCCCGACGAGGGGGTCCTGAAGGGTCGTGTCCACGGGCCGAGTCTACGAGGAGGGTGCGGGGGGCCGGGCCCGGCGCCCTGTACTGCAGCGCACCTGTGACGCACCCGGCCCCGGTGCGGGCCGCCCCCCCCGCGCCCTGCTGGA
>NZ_MWIG01000408.1:0-9935 GCF_002156145.1 Streptomyces sp. NRRL B-24572
ACGGCCGTACCGGCCCGACGTCCGTCGGGCCGGTACGGCCGTGTGATCGGCAAATAGCACCGGTCCGCATCGATCGGGTGCAGTACCGAGAAATCCTTCCTCCCGGAGTTTCCGGGGCGCTCACTCCTCGTTACAGAAGCAGAACGATGTACAGGATTCGGCCAAGAACCCTGTACGGAACGTGACTTGAAAGCACAGAGGAAGGATTCACTCCATGAAGCCCACCAAGGTCGCCGCGGTCGTCGCCGGTTCGATGATGGCCCTGGGTGCCGCCGCGCCCGCCATGGCCACGGAGGCGCTGACCCCCACCAGCCTGAACGGTGGCCTCGAAGCGATCGCCGCCCACGGGCTGAAGAGCGACATGCTGAGCAGCACCACGGACGGCTCCCCCGTCCAGACCGTGACGAAGGCGGCGGAGCAGCTGAACACCGCCACCAAGGGCGCCCCGCTGATCGGCGGCCTCCCGGTCGCCGGCGGTCTGGCCGGCTGACACCACCTCAGTACCCCTGTCCCCACGGGCACTTACGGCGGCCCTCCGTGCCGCTGTTCCTCACGGTCGGCTGATCGAATGATTTTCTGATCAGCTGCCGTGTGGCCCCGGCTTCACGCCGGGCGCCGACCCATACCTTTTGGCCGATCCCACTGGAACGCCGGTGCGGATCAGGCCGGTCGGAGCGAGGGGGGATCCTCGCCGGTCTCTCCCTTTCTCCAGAGGAAGAGCGGTATGCGGTCCATCATCAGCAGGAAAGTACTCACCGCGGCGGCAGCGACCGGCATCCTGTCGCTGAGTGGGGGATTCGCCCTGGCCGCGAACTCCCACTCCGGTACGGGCGACGGTCCGGGCTCCGCCACGGCCGGCCATGTCCAGGCACAACCGCCGGCCGACGCCTGCGGCAAGAGCACGAGACTCGGCGACCTCTGCGCCCAGCCGTCGGAGCACCCCGACGGCTACGGCGACGACGATCACGGTGGTTACGGCGACGACGATCACGGCGGGTACGGCGACGACCACGATCACGGCGGTGGCCCGACGGGTTACCCGACGGGTCACCCCACCGGGCATCCGACCGGCCATCCCACGGGCCACCCGACCGGGCACCCGACGGGTCATCCGACCGGGCATCCGACTGGCCACCCGACTGGGCACCCGACGGGCCACCCCACCGGCCACCCGACGGGTCATCCGACGGGTCACCCCACGGGCCACCCGACTGGCCACCCCACGGGCCACCCGACCGGGCACCCGACCGGTCACCCGACTGGTCACCCCACCGGCCACCCGACCGGGCACCCCACGGGCCACCCGACCGGGCACCCGACCGGCCACCCGACCGGCCACCCGACTGGCCACCCCACCGGGCATCCGACTGGTCACCCGACGGGTCACCCGACCGGTCACCCCACGGGCCACCCGACCGGGCACCCCACGGGCCACCCGACGGGGTATCCGACCGAACACCCCACCGGGTACCCCACCGATCACCCGACCGGCAAGCCCACCTGTGAGAAGCCCGCGCCCGGTGAGTGGCCGCACGGTTGTGGGGAGCTGCCCGACACCGGTAGCGAGCCCATGCTCATGGGCGCGGCCGCGGTCAGCGCCGCGCTGATCATCGGCGGCACCGTCGTCTACCTCCGCGGCGGACGGATCGCCCGCCGGCACTGATCCCGCGTCAACCAGGGCCCTCGCCGTCACCGGTGAGGGCGCTGCGCGTTGCTGCACACGGGTTAGTCCCGCGACGTTTCGGCCAAGGGGCTCGTTCTCCTCATATGAATCTGCGTTCTCACGCGGGCATGGGACTCCTCATGACCGCATTCGCCTCCGCCGCCCTGGCCTCTCCCGCCGCCGCCGTCGAGGCGCCGGTGATCGTCCCGCTCCAGGGCCTGGAGCCGGTCCTGCCGATGGACGCCCCGACCATCGCGACCGGCGTCCCCGTCCCGATGCCCGGCGCGCCCACCGGCTTCCAGAAGGGCGTCGGTGCGCTCCCCGACGTCGCCCTGCCGAGCGTGCCGCTCGCCGGCACCCTGCCGGAGACCGTCGTCGACGCGCCGCTGCCCGAGCTCCTCAAGGGCAGCGAGCCCGGCAGCGCCCTGCTCAGCAGTCCGCACTCGGAGATGCGGGCGGCCACCCCCGGCGCCGTCCTCGGCACCCCGGTGGAGGCCCCGCGAGGCAACGGGCTCGCCGGGATTCCGCACCTGGCGAAGCCTCAGCTCGGGCTCCTCACCCCGGTGCTCAGCGGAGCCCTCGACCCCCAGCTCGGGCTGGCGCCGGACGCGGGCTGACGCGACCGCGTCCCCGTTCATTCGTACGACTGTTGACCGGGCGGGTGAAGACACGATTCTTCCCCGCCACCCCAAGGGGTCTCGGTCGTTGCAACAGAAGGCTTGTCGCATGGCCGCGGCCCGCGGACCGGAAGCGTCCCGTCGTATCCGGCGGCGGACGGGATCGGGTCCGCGGGCCATTTTTTTCGGTTTTCCCTCGTCCCGTTCGGCTCAATGACCGTGACCCGATCCGGCGATCGGCGTTGAACGGAAGTGACGGCCGTGATTCCTGCGGTCGCTTTCATACGTCCAAGGAGTTCTTGATGTCTCGCATCGCGAAGGCTGCCGCTGTTCTCGCAGGCACGGGTGCCGTTGCCCTCAGCGGAGCCGGCCTGGCCGTCGCCGACTCGGGCGCCGAGGCCGTCGCCGCCCACTCGCCCGGTGTCGCCTCCGGCAACGTCGTCCAGGTTCCGGTCCACGTCCCGGTCAACCTCTGCGGCAACACCGTCAACGTCATCGGTCTGCTGAACCCGGCGTTCGGCAACACCTGCATCAACGCCGACGGTGGCCACGGGCACGGCGACGGCGGCTACGGCGGCTGATCCCCCCGCTTCACGTGAATGTCCCCCCGGCCGTCGGCCGGGGGGACATTCACGTGTGGGGCTCAGGCGTACCGGTAGATCCGGCTGTGGTCGAACATCGACGCCGGGGTCACGCCCCAGGGCGCCATCGGCTCGTGCCGGGCGGCGACCTTGCGGTACTGCGCGTCCCCCAGGGGCGGCGGCTCGGCCGGCAGGTAGGCGGCACCGGGGTTCCGCTGCTGCCAGCGCGACCAGATCAGGTCGACGAAGGAGTGGTGCAGCCAGAAGACCGGGTCGTTCACGGAGCCGCCGCCGAGCATCAGGCCGCCGACCCAGCGGTGCACCCGGTTGTGGATGCGGAACCGCTCGTTGCCGCGGCCCGGTGCCCAGCCCTCCAGGGCGTTGCGGAAGCCGGTGGAGCTCGTCGAGTTCCAGGGCGCCGCGTCGTACACCCGCTCGCGCATCACCTCGTCGAGCTGGGCCGGGGTGGGCAGCGTGATCGGGTCGCGGGGGCGGCCGAAGTCCCTGGTCAGATACCGGACGTCGGTCATCGACTCGGTGATCGTCCACCGCCCGGCGGAGGCCGCGAAGGGGCCCGTCATCACCTGGAGGTCGGCCCGGCGGCCGTTGCCGCCCATGAAGTCCTCGCGCCAGATCGAGGAGGCCGGGGAGTTGTCCCGGGTCCAGTCCCAGTACGGGACGGAGACCGTCGGGTCGATCCGGCGCAGGGCCGTCTCGAACTCGAGCAGGAACTTGCGGTGCCAGGGCAGGAAGCTCGGCGTCATGTGGGCGATCCGCAGCCGGCCCTCCCCGTCGGCCGTGTAGTAGTCGATGTGGGTGCGGACGAAGCGGTCGTACGCGCCGGTGCGCTTGAGCTCCAGGACGGCGGCGACGAACTTGCGGCGCTCGGCGCCGGTCAGATCGCGCTGGTTCTTACGCGTGTACACCACGCGGGCTCCCTCCCGTCGGGTCGGTGGGGACGCCGTGGGCGCCCGCGAGCGGGGAGAGTCGGGCCGTGCCCAGCTCGTCCACGGCCGCGCGGGTGGCCGCCAGGGGCGTCGGGCAGGATTCGTAGTGGTCGATCGGGGTGACGTAGCCGCCGTCGGCGCAGCGCATCAGATGCAGCGGCCGGCCGTCGACGAGGGCCGTCGGTTCGCCCCCGGGTCCGGAGAAACCCAGGAGGCGACGGCCCCGGTACATCTCGTCGAAGGCGTGCGGATCATGTTCGACCCCCGATTCCGGTCGGGTCGCGATACGACCGAGCGCACCACCGGTGAAGGCGGTGACGGCCAGGGCGAACAGGGACCGCAGTGCGACGCGGCGCGGGACGATCATCAGTGATCTCCTGGTGGTCGGCTTATGCCCTCAGGGCACAACGATGAAAACCCGGGTTCGTTGCGGCGGACATGGCAGCGGCGTGAATGTCGGCCGTTCGAGTGAATTCGGCGCGGGGAAAGGGTGGTTGGAGCATTAGCATCCGATTCATGACCACTTCCAACGTCGTTTCCTCGGCGCGCAGCGCCTCTCCGCTGGGAACCCTCACGGTGATTCCGTGGTCCAGCGAGCCCTCCGCCGAATCGGCGGGGACGCCGTTCCTGATGGCGTATTCGCTCGGCGACGGCCGGGACGGTCCTGAGGCCGGTCAGCAGGCGATGCGCGCCGCCCTGGAGGCGATGAACCTCTCGGTCGGAGACCGGCTCTTCGATCTGGAGAAGGACGCCGGGATCAACGCCTCGCTGATCGTCGAGGCCGGTTCCGCCGTGCTCACCCTGCCCTTCCTGAAGGTGCAGTGCCCGGTGCCGGACGAATGGCAGGCGGCGGCGCGCGAGCAGGGCAAGGTCTACTTCATCTGTTCCGTACGGCCCTGGGCCGAGGGCGTGCCCGGACAGCCCGTCGACGAGGAGCGGCTCAAGGCCTTCGTCTCGGACGAGGGGATGCTCGCCGACAGCGCCCACGTCCTGCTGCCGGTCCGCCGCATCCAGGGCTGAGCGGGAAGGGGTCGCGCCATGGCGACGGTGAACGTACGGGGCGGGGTGCCGGGCCAGCGGCAGGAGGAGGTCGCCGGGGAGACCGGCGGCCCGGTCGGTGCGAGCCGGGCGCTCGCCCTGCTGCTGCTCGTCACCGGCGCGGCGGGCGTCCTCGCCGGCTGGGTGATCACGCTCGACAAGTTCAAGCTCCTGGAGGACCCCGGTTTCCAGCCCGGGTGCAGCCTGAACCCGGTCGTGTCCTGCGGCAGCGTCATGAAGAGCGAGCAGGCCGCGGTGTTCGGCTTCCCGAACCCGATGCTCGGGCTCGTCACGTACGCCGTCGTCGTCGCCGTCGGTGCCGGGCTGCTCGCCGGGGCCCGCTACCGGGGCTGGTTCTGGCTCGGCCTCAACGCGGGGATGCTCTTCGGGGTCGGTTTCTGCACCTGGCTGATGTACCAGTCGCTGTACGAGATCAACGCGCTCTGCCTGTGGTGCTGTCTGGCCTGGGTCGCCACGATCACCATGTTCTGGTACGTCACCGCACACAACGTCAGGGAGCGCGTCCTGCCCGCCCCGGCGGGGCTGCGGACCTTCCTCGGCGAGTTCACCTTCGCCCTGCCCGTCCTGCACATCGGGATCATCGGGATGCTGATCCTGACCCGCTGGTGGGACTTCTGGACCAGCTGACGTGAGGCGGCCCTCCTCCTGGCCTTCCTGGCTCTCCTGGTTCACCTGGCCGCGGGCCGCACTGACCGTGCTGCTCGCGGCCGTTGCCGTCTTCCTGTGCGCGCTCCTGTCCGACCGGACCGGGACGCGGACCGCGCCCGAGACGGAGCCGGAGCCGCTGACGGGGGTCCCCTCGGGGTTCTTCACCGGCTCCGACGAGGCCGGGGTGCGGCGGATCGCGCAGGTGCAGGACTGGCTCGGCGGCGACTCCCTGACCGTCGGCCACACCTATCTGCCGGGCGACCGCTGGTCCAACATCGAGGGGCATCCGGCGCTGTTCGGGCCCTGGGCGCGCTGGAAGGCCGAGCGGCCCGGGCGCCTCTTCGTCCTCAACGTGCCGCTGCTCGACCGGAACGAGGCCGGGCTGCCGGACGCCGAGGTGCGGGCGGGGCTGCGGCGGGGGGCGGACGGCGCGTACGACGGGCACTTCCGGACCCTGGGGGAGCGGCTCGTGGCGCAGGGGCTCGGCGACGCGGTCCTGGTGCTCGGCTGGGAGATGAACGGCACCACGTACAGCCATCGCTGCCGCCCGGACCCGACGGCCTGGAAGGCGTACTGGCGACGGGTGGTGGGGGTGCTGCGGGAGGTGCCGGGGCAGCGGTTCCGCTTCGACTTCACGCCGAGCCGGGGCCTCGACGCCATCCCCTGGCCGCACTGCTACCCGGGCGACGACGTCGTCGACATCATCGGGATGGACGCCTACGACCAGCCCGCCGGGCTCTCCTTCGAGGAGCAGGTGGACGAGGAGTACGGGCTCGCGCACCAGGTGCGCTTCGCGGCGGCGCACGGCAAGCCCGTCTCGTACCCGGAGTGGGGGCTCTTCAGGAACGGGGACAACCCGGCGTACGTGCGGGGGATGTTGGACTGGTTCGCGGCGCACCGGCCCGTCTACCAGACCGTCACCGACTACTGCCCGCACGGGGTGTGGGAGTGCGCGGACAATCCGGATTCGGCGCGGATCGTCAGGGGCGCGCTGGGGGCTTCAGGCCGGCGGTGAGGGCGTCAGGCCGGTCTTGAGGGTGTCGACCGTGCGGTCCAGAAGGGCGACGAGGTCGTCGGTGCGGCCGTGTTCGGCCCAGTGGACGGTCGCCTCGCGGAGCGCGCCGAGGACCGCCGCCGTGAAGATCCGTACCTCCAGGTCGTCCGCGTCCCGGCCGGTGCGGTCGGCGATCGCGCGGGCGAGCCGGCGGCCGGTCGTGGCGGTGGTCTCGGTGAGGCGGGCGCGCACGGCGGGGATCTCCACCATGAGCCGGGCGCGCAGCCGGGTCTCCTCGGGCTCCTCGTCGAGGGAGGCGCGGACGGCTTCGAGGACGACCGCCCGGAGCGATTCGAGCGGTTCCTCCGTGGCGGGGCGGGCGCGCAGCCGGGCTTCGAGGAGTTCGTCGTTCTCGTCGGTGAGGAGGATGTCCTCCCGGACCGGGAAGTAGCGCACGACGGTGGAGGGGGAGACCTCGGCGGCCTCGGCGATGCGGTCGGTGGTGGCGGCGTCCCAGCCCTGCTCGGCGACGAGCCGGTAGGTGGCCTTCCGGATCGCCGCGCGGGTCTTCGCCTTCTTGCGTTCGCGGAGGCCGGGGCGGTCGTTCATGCCCTTCATGCTCCCAGGTCAGGCGTGCTGGTACGCCACGAGCGAGATGCCGACGTAGTGGACGATGAAGGCCGCGAGGGTCAGCGAGTGGAAGACCTCGTGGAAACCGAACCAGCGCGGGGAGGGGTTCGGGCGCTTGATGCCGTAGATGACGCCGCCCGCGCTGTAGAGCAGTCCGCCGACGACGACGAGGACGAGGACGGCGATGCCGCCCGCGCGCATGAAGTCGGGCAGGAAGAAGACGGCGGCCCAGCCCATCGCGATGTAGCAGGGCGTGTACAGCCAGCGAGGGGCGCCGACCCAGAAGACGCGGAAGGCGATGCCGGCGGCGGCCGCGATCCAGACCGCCCACATGAGCGGCTTCGCCGTGGAGTCGGGGAGGAGGAGCAGGGTGAGCGGGGTGTAGGTGCCCGCGATGATCAGGAAGATGTTGGCGTGGTCGAGGCGCCGGAGCACGGCCTCGCCGCGCGGGCCCCAGTTGCCGCGGTGGTAGAGCGCGCTGATGCCGAAGAGCAGGCAGGCGGTGAGGACGTAGATCCCGCAGGCGATGCGGGCGCGGGGCGAGTCGGAGAGGGCGACGAGGGTGAGGCCCGCGACGATCACGGCGGGGAACATGCCCGCGTGCAGCCATCCTCTGAGCCGGGGCTTCGTCGGGAGCGGCACGGTGCGCTCGATCGGGGTCACTTCCGGCGTGGCTGCAGTCATGGGACGGAATCCTAGCTACGGCTCCGTAGGTACCGGATATGAGTGGCGATGCTCACGTGTGCACCCCCCTGGACATATGGGCGAATCCGTCGGATGATCAAATGAGTGCGGTCGGCACCGGATGAGCAGCTACGACGCATCCGGGTCGCAGCCCCCACGGGGCAGACATCTAAAAAACCCCTCAACAAGGAGCAATCGTGGCGCGCGACAACGCGGCTCCCCTTCCCACCCAGCACCAGGAGCTCATCTCCTGGGTGACCGAGATCGCCGAGATCACTCAGCCGGACAACATCGTCTGGTGCGACGGATCCGAGGCCGAGTACGAGCGCCTGTGCGAGGAGCTCGTCGCCAAGGGGACCTTCAAGAAGCTCGACCCGGTCAAGCGCCCGAACTCCTACTACGCCGCCTCCGACCCGTCCGACGTCGCGCGCGTCGAGGACCGGACCTTCATCTGCTCCGAGAAGGAGGAGGACGCGGGCCCGACCAACCACTGGAAGGCACCTGCGGAGATGAAGGACATCTTCGCCGGCGAGAAGGGCATCTTCCGCGGCTCCATGCGCGGCCGCACCATGTACGTCGTGCCCTTCTGCATGGGCCCGGTCGGTTCCCCGCTCTCCGCCATCGGCGTCGAGATCACCGACTCCGCGTACGTCGCCGTCTCCATGCGCACCATGACCCGCATGGGACAGGCCGTCCTCGACGAGCTCGGCACCGACGGCTTCTTCGTCAAGGCCGTCCACACCCTCGGTGCGCCGCTCGCCGAGGGCGAGGCCGACGTGCCGTGGCCCTGCAACACCACCAAGTACATCTCGCACTTCCCCGAGACCCGCGAGATCTGGTCGTACGGCTCGGGCTACGGCGGCAACGCCCTGCTCGGCAAGAAGTGCTACGCGCTCCGTATCGCCTCCGTCATGGCGCGTGACGAGGGCTGGCTCGCCGAGCACATGCTGATCCTCAAGCTCACCCCGCCGCAGGGCGAGGCGAAGTACGTCGCCGCCGCGTTCCCGTCGGCCTGTGGCAAGACCAACCTCGCGATGCTGGAGCCCACGATCTCCGGCTGGACGGTCGAGACCATCGGCGACGACATCGCCTGGATGCGCTTCGGCGAGGACGGCCGCCTCTACGCGATCAACCCCGAGGCCGGCTTCTTCGGCGTCGCGCCCGGCACCGGCGAGCACACCAACGCCAACGCCATGAAGACCATGTGGGGCAACTCCGTCTTCACGAACGTCGCGCTCACCGACGACGGCGACGTGTGGTGGGAGGGCATGACCGAAGAGGCACCCAAGCACCTCATCGACTGGAAGGGCAACGACTGGACTCCGGACTCGGAGACCCCGGCCGCCCACCCGAACGCCCGCTTCACCGTCCCGGCCGGGCAGTGCCCGATCATCGCGCCGGAGTGGGAGGACCCGAAGGGCGTGCCGATCTCGGCGATCCTCTTCGGCGGCCGCCGCGCCTCCGCCGTCCCGCTGGTCACCGAGTCCTTCGACTGGAACCACGGCGTCTTCCTCGGCGCGAACGTCGCCTCCGAGAAGACCGCCGCCGCCGAGGGCAAGGTCGGCGAGCTGCGCCGCGACCCCTTCGCCATGCTGCCGTTCTGCGGCTACAACATGGGCGACTACATGGCGCACTGGATCAAGGTGGGCAAGGACGCCGACGCGTCGAAGCTCCCGAAGATCTACTACGTGAACTGGTTCCGCAAGAACGACGCCGGCAAGTTCGTCTGGCCCGGCTTCGGCGAGAACAGCCGCGTCCTGAAGTGGATCGTCGAGCGCCTCGACGGCAAGGCCGAGGGCGTCGAGACCCCGATCGGCATCCTGCCGACCGCCGAGTCCCTCGACATCGAGGGCCTCGACCTCCCGGCCGAGGACCTGGAGTTCCTCCTCAAGGTCGACCGTGACGTGTGGCGCGAAGAGGCCGCCCTCGTCCCCGACCACCTGAACACCTTCGGCGACCACACGCCGAAGGAGCTGTGGGACCAGTACAACGCGCTCGTGGAGCGCCTCGGCTAGTCCCTCCCGAACTCGTGGTGGGCTGCCCCGAAACACCGCCCTGACCAGTGGGGTCACGACGGTCCATCACGACGCAACCGGCCCCCGGAGCCCCCTC
>NZ_MWIG01000409.1:0-5203 GCF_002156145.1 Streptomyces sp. NRRL B-24572
CGACGGTCGTCGTCGTCTTGTCGCCGGTGTGGGTGAGGTCGTCGATGCCCGCGGACGCGGAGGTCATGACGGCTTCGGTACGCAGCGGGTTGATCTCCGAGACCGCGCCGACGAACGTGGTCTTGCCCACGCCGAAGCCGCCCGCCACCACGATCTTCGCGCTGGTGGTTGAACGGGCCGCGCCGCCGTTAGAGCTTGCGAAGTCCACTGAGCACCCTTTCGAGCAGTGTCACGTCTGGCTGACCGCCGGCGGCCTCGTCGCCGCCGGGCTGGTGGATGGCGACGAGTCCGGCCTCGGCCAGGTCGGCGACGAGGATTCGGGCGACGCCGAGGGGAATGGAGAGAAGTGCCGAGATCTCCGCGACCGACTTGATCTCGAAGCAGAGCCGGCAGATCCGCTGGTGCTCGGGCAACTGCCCCTGCAGCCGGGCGGGATCGGCCGTCGTGCTGACCAGCGCCTCGATGGCGAGCTGGTAGCGCGGCCGGGTCCGGCCGCCGGTCATCGCGTACGGACGCACCAGCGGGTTGTGACCGCCGGAGCCGCCCGCGGCGGACGCGCCGCGCGAGGCGGCCGGCGAACCCGCGGCCGTCGGCGGGACCTGAGGCTGTGAGTAGGGCTGCGACACACCGTGTCTGCTCGGGGCGGAGGGAAAGTTGAACCGGTTCTGCGCGGTGTCGCCCAGGGGCGTCTGATGCGCGTCATAACCGTTGTAAGGGCTCCCGCCCGGGGGTGTACCCACGTCTCCTCCTCCGACTGCCTCGCGGCCCATGTCCCTTGGACCCGCGCCACCGCACACTACGGTGCGGTGGCACGAAACGCACTGTCTGTCTGTTAGTTGAGAAGACTTCCCTGAAGTTCCGCCCGGAGGTCGGGGGTCAGAACCGTGCCCGCGCGGTCCACGAGCAGGGCCATCTCGTAGCCCACGAGGCCGATGTCGGCCTCCGGGTGGGCGAGGACGGCCAGCGAGGAGCCGTCCGAGATCGACATGATGAAGAGGAAGCCGCGCTCCATCTCCACCACGGTCTGGTTGACCGCACCGCCCTCGAAGATCCGGGACGCGCCCGCGGTCAGCGAGGTCAGTCCGGATGCGACGGCCGCCAGCTGGTCGGCGCGGTCACGGGGGAAACCCTCGGACATCGCCAGCAGGAGTCCGTCGGCGGAGACCACCACCGTGTGCGACACCCCGGGGGTGTTGTCCACGAAGTTGGTGATCAACCAGTTCAGATTCTGCGCCGCCTGGCTCATGCTCACACTAACGCTCCTGGTTGTAGGTACTGCCCGGGCCGAGGCCCGATCCGTTCGTGTCCGTTCCCGCGTTGTTGCGTCCCTGCTGGACGCCCCGGCGCAGGTTGCTCAACCTGCCCCGTACGTCCTCGGGAGCGCGGGAGACCTGGGGGCCGCCCTGCGGGGTCTGCTCAGCAGTGCCCTCGACCAGGTTGGCCTTCGGGACCCGCCGGGGGAGACCGGACGAGGTGACCCCGCCCGCCTTGGGGTCCTTGAGCTTTCCGGCCCGCTGCCAGCGCTCGTCGTTCGTCGAGCGCCATTCGTCGGAGCCGTCGGCTTCGTCCTGCTGCTGCACCGGCTGCGCGGGCTTCGGCTGCTGCGGCGCCTGCTGCGTCTGCTGGCCGACGCTGCCGCGGCGCGGCAGACCGGCGTCGGTCAGCGCGTGTCCGGCGTCCGGGGCGGGACTCGCGGCCGGACCCGGACGGTCGAAGCCTACGCGCTCGTGGGCCTGTTCGGGAGCGCTCGGAGCAGATTCCGGTTCCGCTCCGAAATCCTGTGCGTAGCCGCCCTGGTAAGCGCTCTGATCCGGCCACTCTGCCTGATGGGACTGGGGATCGAACGCATTGCCGTACTGCTGGTGTTCGGTTACCGGGGTCTCGTACGAGGCTTCCGCATAGCCCTGCTGGGGGTACGCCTCGTAGCCCTGCTCCGGGTACGCGTAGCCGTCCTGCTGCTGCGGGTAGGCGTCCTGCTGCGGGTAGCCCGCCGCGTACTCCTGGCCGTACTCCTGCGGCTGCGCGTACTGCTCCGCCGGGTACTCCTGGGCCTGCCCGTAGTCCTGGCCCTGGTCGTACTGCTCCGCCGGCTCCGCCTCGTCGCGGAAGAGCGGACGGTCGCCGCCCTGCGCCTGGGCCCCCAGGGCGGCACGCCGCTCCTCGCGCTGCAGCGAGCGGTTGACCGGGTCGAGCTGACGCTCCTCCTCGGCCGGCTGCTCGTAGCGCGAGTCGTCGAAGCCGAGGTCGGCCGCGGTGAGCATCGGCTGCGGGGCGCCGCCCTCGAAGGCGTTCGGCTGCTGCTGCTGCGGAATGATCTGGGAGACGGTGAAGTCGTCCTGGAGCGGCTGCTCGCCGCCACCGCCGTGCGTGATCGCGTCCGGCAGCATGACCAGCGAGGTCGTCCCGGCCTGCTCGCCCGAGGGGCGGAGCTGGACCCGGATGCCGTGCCGGTCGGCGAGCCGGCCGACCACGAAGAGGCCCATGCGCTGCGAGACGGCCGCGTCCACGGTCGGCGGGTTCGCCAGCTTGTGGTTGATGTCCGCGAAGTCCTCGGCGGTGAGGCCGATGCCCTTGTCGTGGATCTCGACCATCACGCGGCCGTCGGGGAGGCGGGTCGCGGTGACGCGGACCTTGGTCTGCGGGGAGGAGAACGTGGTGGCGTTCTCCAGGAGCTCGGCGAGCAGGTGCACGAGGTCGGTCACGGCCTGGCCGTGGATCTCGGCCTCCGGCACGCCCGCCAGCTCGATGCGCTCGTACTGCTCCACCTCGGAGGAGGCGGCGCGCATGACGTCGACCAGCGGGACCGGCTGGTCCCAGCGGCGGCCGGGCTCCTCGCCGGCGAGGACGAGGAGGTTCTCGCCGTTGCGGCGCATGCGGGTGGCCAGGTGGTCCAGGCGGAAGAGGTTCTCCAGCTGGTCCGGGTCGGCCTCGTTGTTCTCCAGGTCGGTGATGAGGGTCAGCTGGCCCTCGATCAGCGACTGGTTCCGGCGCGAGAGGTTCGTGAAGATCGCGTTGACGTTGCCACGGAGCATGGCCTGCTCGGCGGCGAGCCGGACGGCCTCGCGGTGGACCTGGTCGAAGGCGCGGGCGACCTCGCCGATCTCGTCCTGCGAGTCGATCGGGATGGGCTGGACGCGGGTGTCGACCCGGCCCGGCTCCGTACGGGAGAGCTGGTCGACCAGCATCGGCAGGCGCTGCTCGGCGATGCCGAAGGCGGCGGTCCGCAGCTCGCGCATCGAGCGGCTCATCTGGCGGGCCATCATCCCGGCCAGGACGAAGGCGGCGAGGAGGGCGACGACGACGATGCCGCCGTTGACCCAGGCGTCCGTCTTGGACTCGTCGGAGATGGCGGCGGCCTCGGTCACGGCCTTGTCGACGAGGGTCTTCTCGACCTCGCTGTAGCCGTCGAACTTGGCGGTGGCGACGGCCATCCAGGTCTCGGGCGTGATGCCCTTGCCCTTCAGCTCCTTGATGCCCTCGGGGCCCTTCGCGGTGCCGATCTGGGAGGCGACGCCGGAGTAGACGGAGCCGTCCTTGCCCTTGGGGAGCTCGATGCCGGCCGCGGCCATCTTCTTGTCGCCCTCGGCGGCCTTGCCGGCCATGACCTTCTTGAGGAGGTCGACGTCCTCGGGCAGACCGCCGGAGCTGTACTCGCCGAGGGCGATCTGCTCCAGGTAGTTGTACGAGTTGAACGCCACCGACTGCTGGGCGAAGACGGCCTCGTCGTGGCTGGGCCGGACCAGGAGCTGGGTGCCGATGGAGCGCTGGAGGGACTCCGCGCCCTTCGAGAGCTGGATCGCGTAGACGGTGCGGCCGTAGCTGGTGACGTTGCCGGTACCGAGACCGAGCTCGTTGGAGAACTCCATCAGGTAGTGCTGCACGCTCGTGTAGCCGAGCTGGGTGTTCACCGGGTCCAGGGACCGGGTGTACGCCGCCTTGCGCAGCGTCTCCAGCTTGGGCTCCTCGTCCTTGAACAGCCGCAGACGGCGCTCCAGGCCCTGGCCCGACGGCATGCTCTTGACGGCCTCGTCGAACTTCGCCTTGGCGGCGTCGGTCGCGGCGTACGCCCGCGTGACCTCGTCGACCTTGCGGTCCTCGGGGGTCTTCGCGACGAGCAGGGGGCCGGCGGTGAGGTCGCGCTCGTTGAGCAGGGCGGTGCTGTACTCCGAGGCGGCGCGCACGATGAGCGCCGTCTTCTCGGCGTCCTGCGCCTCCTGCCAGTTGTCGATCGCTCCCTTGACCTGGAAGCCGCCCATGACGAGGCCGACGAGCACGGGTATGAGGAGGATCGCGTTCAGCCGGGTGGGCACCCGCCAGTTGCGGGGCGAAAGCTTGCTGGAGCTTCCCTTGGGCGCCTCGGCGGGGGGCGGCGTCACGGGAACGTCCGCGGGCGACACCGCTGTGCGGGACGGCGGTGTGAAGTTGCCCCGCGTCTCCTGCTCCGCGGAGCTTTCCTTGCTTCGCCTCACTCGACCAACAACCTCTCGGCGTCGGCACCTACGTTGTGCCGGTGTTTCGTTCAGGGCCGTACTACTCGGGAGTTCATGAATTGCAGCACGTGAAGGGGGTCCCTTCCAAACAGTGGGAAGCGGCCCCTTTCAGTGGTCCAGGCCTCACCTAAAACGGGCATAAAGAGCGAGCCCCGCCAAATGGCGGGGCTCATGTGAGCGCAGTGACACCGATCGGATGCATCGGGTGTCCGGGGCGCCCCAATTCTCTGTCGAAATGTTATGAACGCGCGGGCGGCCGTGTCGAAGGACACAGACCGCCCCTGGCAGGGGCATATGACAACTGCCCTGAACCGTTCCGCTACTTGAGCCGTGCCATGAGGGCGTGCTCGACGAGCGTGATGAGGGCGCTCTTGGCGTCGGCGCGGTGGCGGGCGTCGGTGGTGATGATCGGGGTGTCGGGGCCGATCTGGAGGGCCTCGCGGACCTCTTCGGGCTGGTAGGGCTGGTTTCCGTCGAAGCCGTTGAGGGCGATGACGAAGGGGAGGCCCGAGTTCTCGAAGTAGTCGACGGCGGGGAAGCAGTCGGCGAGGCGGCGGGTGTCGACGAGGACGACGGCGCCGATGGCGCCGCGGACCAGGTCGTCCCACATGAACCAGAAGCGGTCCTGACCGGGGGTACCGAAGAGGTACAGGATCAGGTCCTGGTCCAGGGTGATGCGGCCGAAGTCCATGGCGACGGTCGTCGTCGTCTTG